>NZ_JBSVVZ010000026.1:0-84650 GCF_054071875.1 Pseudomonas sp. SDO524_S393
GCGGTGGATCAGTCAGAGCATTCGGCACTGAAAGACCGCATTCGCGAGCAAGCCCGCTCCCACATTCAGATCTTCACATGCCAGGGACTCAGCGTTGTGCGCGAAGACGCTCGGCCGCACTGCGCAACAGTGCCTCGGTGCCGTCCCAGCCCAGGCAGCCATCGGTCACCGACACGCCGTATTTCATCGACGGGCTCAGCGGCTGGCAACCTTCGAACAGGTGGCTTTCGAGCATCATGCCGACCAGCGTGGTGTCGCCTTGCAGGCGCTGTTCCAGCACGTCGTTGAACACCGCCGGTTGACGCAGCGGGTCCTTGCCACTGTTGGCGTGGCTGCAATCGACCATGATGCGTGCCGCGACCTTGGACTTGGCCAGGTCGTGCTTCACCTGGGCCACGCTTTGCGCATCGTAGTTCGGCCCACGGTGGCCGCCACGCAGCACCAGGTGAGTATCTGGATTGCCCGGCGTCTGGATGATGGCCGGGTGGCCCTGGCTGTCGACGCCGAAGTGGCGGTGCGGGTGGGAGGCCGAGCGCATGGCGTCACAGGCAATGCCTACGCCGCCGTCGGTGCCGTTCTTGAAGCCCACGGGCATGCCCAGGCCGCTGGCCATTTCGCGGTGGATCTGGGATTCGGTGGTGCGTGCGCCGATTGCGACCCAACTGAGCAGGTCATCGAAGTAGCCGGCGGCCATGGGCTGCAGCAGCTCGGTGGCCACGGGCAGGCCCAGGCGCAGCATTTCGCGCATCAGGGTGCGGGACAGACCGAGGCCGGCGGCCATGTCATCGCTGCCATCCAGGTGCGGGTCGTACGCGAGGCCTTTCCAGCCGATGGTGGTGCGGGGCTTTTCGACGTAGGCGCGGATCACCAGCAGCATCTGGTCGCTGACTTCCAGCGCGAGCTTCTTCAGGTTGCGTGCGTATTCCATGGCCGATTCGGGATCGTGGATCGAGCACGGACCGACAATCACCAGCAAGCGGGAATCTTCGCCATTGAGGATGGCACGCACGGCTTGGCGATGAGCGTGGACTTGCTCGTTGAGGAACGGGCTGAGGGGCAACTGGTGCTTGAGCTCAAGGGAGCTGGGCAGGCGCTGGGTCAGGGTTTCATTGGCGCTGGTCAGGGCGGAAACGGGCAAAGCGGCGACGGAGGAGTTCATATTCAAGGCTTCCTGGGCAAGCGGCGGGTGATTCCCGCGCGCTTGGCCTACTGGGGTGTTCGACAATGGGCCGTATGGGCTGCGTGTGTTGGCTTGCCACCAAGGGGTGACCGATCGGAGGCGGCAGGCTGTCCCGAGCGGATCTGGCTAAATCGCCATGCGGTGCAGATGTCGTAGCGGTAATAGGTGGTGAAGTTCATGTCGTGATTCCTTTTAGTGTTCTTGCAAAAATTTCATGAAGACCTGAAAAAACAAAACCCCCGGTCGGGGAGCCGACCGGGGGTTAGATTTCTCTGGTAGGCGACCCCTTGAACAGTGGGCGCCGATTTCAGGTATCAGGCGCGCCAGTGGCTAAACCAATACCCAAAATAAAAGCTGGCAGTTGCGCTCGAACCGTTCACACGGGTAGCCGGCGCCGACCGCAAGGCGCTGGCAGCAGGGCAAACCTGAGTGTGGATGAGTGGCAACATGCGTGTGTCTCCAAATGATGGGGGGAGCTTACTTGAGGCACACAGGCGGTTTCAATCAGTAATTTCTATCGCGTGGGGGGACCGGCGGCTATCGGGCGAGATATGCTGATGACACCTTGATAGAAATTGCCTGGATGCGCCCATGACTGCCTTGACCCTTGCTGCTGCCCAATCCATATCCATCGCGGGTGACGTGCCGGCCAATATCGAACGGCATCTGGCGTTCATGCGTGCGGCGGCGCAGCAGGGTGTGCAGTTGCTGGTGTTCCCGGAACTGTCGCTGACGGGGTATGAACCTTCGCTGGCCGCAGCCTTGGCGATTGCGCCCGACGACCCTGTGCTGGCGCCGTTGCGTGCAACCGCCCGGGAGTTGGGCCTGACTGCCGTCGTGGGGATGCCGTTGCGGTTGACCCCTGAGGCAGGTGTGACGATTGGGGCATTGGTACTGGGGGCGGAGGGGTCCCTGGCGGTCTACACCAAGCAGCACCTGCATCCTGGCGAGGAGTCGGCGTTTGTCCCGGGGCAGGGCGGCGCGGCACTCCAATGGGGGGATGACCGGATTGCTCTTGCGGTCTGCGCGGACTTTTCCCACGCCAGTCACCCGCGGGCGGCGGCTGAGGCGGGGGCGAATATCTACGCAGCCGGTGTATTGATCAGCGAGGGCGGGTATGCAGCCGACAGCGCCTTGCTTCAAGGGTACGCCGCCGAACACGGCCTGCTGGTACTGATGGCCAACCATGGTGGCCCGTCGGGCGGCTGGGCCTGTGCCGGCCGCAGTGCCCTCTGGGCTGGAGAGGGGCATCTGCTTGCGACGGTGCCCGGTATCGGCGAGGCCTTGGTGATTGGACGTCGCGAGGGTGAGCACTGGGCTGGCAGTGTGGTGGCTGTCTAGATGGCCTTTCACCTGCGTGCGGCCACGGACCAGGATTTGCCCTTCGCCCGGACGCTGACCCATGAGGCCATGCGCCATTACTACAGACAGTACAGTCTGCTGTGGTCCGACGAAGGCTTTGACATCGCGTGGGCGGGGCGCGAGAACTGGCTGATCTGCCGGGATGACATCGTCATGGGGTTCATCAGCCTGAGTCGCGACAGCAAGGCGCTCTATATCCGCGAATTGCACATGCTCGAGCACTCGCGCAAACAGGGGGCGGGCAGTTGGGTGCTGGAGCAGATGGCGCTCAAGGCACGCGAGCAGGGGCGCGGGTTGCTGCGATTGACGGTCTTCAAGACCAATCCCGCGCGGCGCCTGTACCAGCGCCTGGGCTTGAGCATCGTAGGCGAAGAGGACTGCTTCTGGCGCATGGAGCGTGACTGTCAGGGCTCGTAGATGCCGTGATGCTGGCAAACTCTATATATATGACGCTTGCTGCTAGGTCTGCACCGTGGTTTTTTGCTAAGGTGTTCAGCAACCTATAAGACCATATCGCGAGGTGTCTGCTTGATTAGGGTGCTAGTAGTCGATGACCATGATCTCGTTCGTACAGGCATTACACGAATGCTGGCTGACATCGACGGCCTGCAAGTAGTCGGCCAGGCCGAATCGGGGGAAGAATCCCTGATCAAGGCCCGGGAGTTGAAACCCGATGTGGTGTTGATGGACGTCAAGATGCCCGGGATCGGCGGGTTGGGGGCGACCACCAAGTTGCTGCGCAGCCATCCGGACATCAAGGTCGTGGTGGTGACGGTGTGCGAGGAAGATCCTTTTCCGACACGGCTTCTGCAGGCTGGAGCCGCCGGTTACCTGACCAAGGGGGCGGGGCTGGCCGAGATGGTGCAAGCCATTCGCCTGGTGTTTGCCGGCCAGCGTTACATCAGCCCGCAGATTGCCCAGCAACTGGCGATCAAATCCTTCCAGCCCACCAGTGACTCGCCCTTCGATGCGCTGTCGGAGCGGGAAATCCAGATCGCCCTGATGATTGTCGGTTGCCAGAAAGTGCAGACCATCTCCGACAAGCTGTGCCTGTCACCCAAGACCGTCAATACCTACCGCTATCGCATTTTCGAGAAGCTCGCCATCAGCAGTGATGTTGAACTGACCCTGCTCGCAGTGCGCCACGGCATGGTGGACGCCAGCGCCTGACATGACCACGCCGTTTGATCCGAGTGCCTTTCTCTCGACCTGCAGTGGCCGCCCCGGCGTGTACCGCATGTTCGACAGCGAGGCCCGCCTGCTTTATGTGGGCAAAGCCAAGAACCTGAAGAACCGCCTGGCGAGCTACTTTCGCAAGACCGGTCTCGCGCCGAAAACCGCCGCACTGGTGGGGCGCATCGCCCAGGTCGAAACCACGATCACCGCCAACGAAACCGAGGCGCTGCTCCTTGAGCAGACGCTGATCAAGGAATGGCGGCCGCCCTATAACATCCTGCTGCGTGATGATAAGTCCTACCCCTATGTGTATTTGTCTGACGGCAACTTCCCGCGCCTGAGCATTCACCGCGGAGCGAAGAAGCTGAAGGGCAAGTATTTCGGCCCCTACCCGAGCGCCGGTGCGATCCGCGAAAGCCTGAGCCTGCTGCAAAAGACCTTTTTTGTGCGCCAGTGCGAAGACAGCTTCTACAAGAACCGCACCCGGCCTTGCCTGCAATACCAGATCAAACGTTGCAAGGCGCCCTGCGTGGGGTTGGTGGAGCCGGCGGAGTACGCCGAGGATGTGCGGCATTCGGTGATGTTTCTCGAAGGACGCAGCAATGCCCTCACCGATGAGCTCTCCAGTGCCATGGAGCAGGCCGCCAGTACCCTGGACTTCGAGCGGGCCGCCGAACTGCGGGACCAGATCTCATTGCTGCGCCGGGTGCAGGACCAGCAAAGCATGGAAGGCGGCAGCGGCGACGTGGATGTAATCGCGGCGTTCGTCAACCCGGGCGGGGCCTGTGTGCACCTGATCAGCGTGCGCGGCGGGCGAGTATTGGGCAGCAAGAACTTCTTCCCGCAGACCGGTATCGACGAAGACGTGGCCGAGGTCATGGCTGCGTTCCTGGGCCAGTACTACGTCAGCAGCCCCGAGCGCGACCTGCCGTCGGAACTGATCGTCAACGTAGTGCATGAAGACTTCCCCACGCTGATCGAGGCCATCCACGAACTGCGTGGCCGCGAGCTGGACATCAGCCACCGCGTGCGCGGCACCCGTGCCCGCTGGCAGCAACTGGCGGTGACCAACGCCGAGCAGGCCCTGGGCGCACGCTTGGCCAATCGACAGCACGTGGCTGCGCGCTTCGATGCCCTGGCTGAAGTCCTCAACCTGGATGAGCCGCCCCAGCGCCTGGAGTGCTATGACATCAGTCACTCCAGCGGCGAGGCCACGGTGGCGTCCTGCGTGGTGTTCGGGCCGGAAGGGCCGATCAAGTCCGATTACCGTCGCTATAACATCGAGGGAGTGACCGCAGGCGATGACTATGCGGCCATGCACCAGGCGCTGACCCGACGCTTCAGCAAACTGAAGGATGGCGAGGGCAAGTTGCCGGACATCCTGCTGGTGGACGGCGGCAAGGGCCAGTTGTCCATGGCCCGTGACGTGCTCAACGAACTGGCCGTGCCCGACCTGATCCTGCTCGGCGTGGCCAAGGGCACCACGCGCAAGGCCGGTTTCGAGACGTTGTATTTGAACGATGCCGCCCATGAGTTCACCTTGAAGGGCGACTCGCCCGCGCTGCACCTGATCCAGCAGATTCGCGATGAAGCCCACCGTTTCGCCATCACCGGTCACCGCGCCCGGCGCGGCAAAACCCGGCGAACCTCAACCCTGGAAGGGGTGGCGGGGGTCGGCCCGACACGGCGTCGCGACTTGCTTAAACATTTTGGTGGCTTGCAGGAGCTGTCCCGTGCCAGCATTGACGAAATAGCCAAAGCACCCGGTATCAGTAAAAAGCTCGCTGAGCTGATTTATGCGAACCTGCACAGCGAATAGAATGCCTTTCCACCTCGTAGCCAGTTGTGCCGATGAATATCCCTAATCTGATCACCGTTCTACGCGTCCTGCTTATTCCGATTTTCATTCTGTTGTTCTATTTGCCGTACGAATGGAGTTACGCCGCCTCAAGTTCCGTATTCGCCTTTGCGGCTGCCACCGACTGGCTCGACGGCTACCTGGCGCGCCGTCTGGAACAAAGCACGCCCTTCGGCGCGTTTCTTGACCCAGTGGCCGACAAACTCATGGTGGCAGTGGCTCTGGTCCTGCTGGTGCAGGAGCACGGCAACTTGTGGTTGACCTTGCCGGCGGCGGTGATCATCGGCCGTGAGATCGTTGTTTCGGCCCTGCGCGAATGGATGGCCGAAATCGGCGCTCGCGCCCATGTAGCCGTGTCCAATCTGGGCAAATGGAAAACCGCCGCACAAATGCTGGCGCTGGTGATTCTGCTGGCCAACCCGTCGGACTTTTCCTTCTGGGTATTGTTGGGCTACACCTTGCTGCTCATCGCCGCCGGCCTGACCCTATGGTCGATGCTCCAATATTTGCGTGCCGCCTGGCCCCATCTGCGCACTACGGTTGAAAAGAAATAAAACTTTTTTGAATCAAGGGGTTGACGGGTGGTGAGGATTCTATAGAATGCGCATCACCAAGACGCGGGAATAGCTCAGTTGGTAGAGCACGACCTTGCCAAGGTCGGGGTCGCGAGTTCGAGTCTCGTTTCCCGCTCCAAACATTAAAAAAAGCCACTCTAACGAGTGGCTTTTTTTTGCCTGAAATTTATCAAATAGACGCCAAGGCCAACGCCAGTCAGTTAAGCGCAGCACAGGATGGCGTCGTCTTTCCTTAACCGAATGGCATACCGTTTCTGACCCGCTTCCCGCCAGCCGTGTATCGAACAACGAGCTGTTTTCAAAGGCAGGCAAAGATTGATAGCCTATGGCCACTTTTTTTGAGTGCCCGTAATGTCTCGTTCTCATGACTTAAGGGTCGTGCTGGGCCTTGTTTTGATGCTGTCGAGCACGATCAGCCTGGCTGCCAATACGCCTTGCTCAGGCCGCAAGGGTGGAATTGCGGGCTGTGATGGTGATGTGTTCCTGTGTAACGACGGGTCCATCAGTGCCTCGAAAAAAAGTTGCACGGCCTACTTCGGCAATCGGCAGGCGCAGCCCGCGTTGCAACCACTGCAAGGCCTGACGGACAACTGCGGCTGCGGCAGTGGTACCTACTGCACCGGCCCGCGTGGCGGGGTTTACTGCCTCACGCCCTCCGGACAAAAAAGCTACCGGCGTCGTTGACTTCACGATGTGCGCGCGTTTATCGAATCCAGCCTGAGCCCCTGCCAGGTGCTCAGCCGCTGCGCGCAGGGAGTGAGTGCCAGCTCAAGGCTGACCGTCCTGGTCTCCAGAGGTGCCCAAGCCGATAGCCGGATGCGTTTTTGCCTGCATGTCAGCCCGGGCGAAGTCAATGAATGCCCTTAGCGAAGCAGGCATATGCCGACGGCTGGGATAGTACAAATGCAGGCCGGGATAAAAGGGGCACCACTGCGCCAGCACCTGAACCAGTCGGCCAGTCGCCAAGTGTTCCGCCACCATGTCCTCAAACACATAAGCCAGGCCCACGCCCTCCAGTGCCGGGCCGACCATCAGGCCCACGTCACTCAATGTCAGAGGCCCGTTGACTTCGATTTCCTGTGCGATCGCGCCACGCTCGAATTCCCAGCGATACATTGACCCGCTGGGGAATCGATGGCGAATGCAGGGGATGCCGTGCAAGTCCTCGGGTTTTTGAGGTGTGCCATGGCGTGAGAAAAACGCCGGAGCCCCGACCACCACCGAGCGCAGGTTCGGCCCTATCGGCAGCGACACCATATCGGCCTCCAGGCGATTGCCGAAACGCACCCCCGCATCAAAACCACCGGCTACGACGTCTACAAGTGCATCGCTTTCGATCAGGTCAAGTTTGATGTCCGGGTATTGCTTTAGAAACCGGCTTGCGATCGGCAGTACCACCAGCTCGCATGCCTGGCGTCCTGCGGTGATGCGCAGGTTGCCCGAGGGTTTGTCACGAAAGCTGTTGAGGTCCTCGAGTGCATCTTCAATGTCTCTGAAGGCGGGGCGCAGGCGGGTGTAGAGGCGTTCTCCGGCTTCAGTCAACGCAACGCTGCGCGTAGTGCGGTTGAACAGACGCACGCCAAGGCGATTCTCCAGCGCACGCAGCGAGTGGCTCAACGCCGACGGCGTGAGGCCCAGTTCCACGGCGGCACGGCTGAAATTGAGATGGACGGCAATGCACAGAAATATCGACAGGTCGGCGGTGGTGGGGGACTTCATTTGTGAATACCGTTCATAAGGTATAGAAGAATTGTTGGTATTATCACATGAGTCGCAGGGATTTAGAGTGGCATCAACTCAACGCGAGCCTCCGCAATAGTGCAGGAGCCGCTGACAGGAGGAGTTGATATGCGTACTTGGTTCATTACTGGCGCTTCCCGTGGTTTTGGCACGCTGATTGCGGAACACGCGCTGCGTGCAGGCGACGCCGTTATTGCGACTGCCCGTAAACCCCAGGACATCACTGACCGCTTGGGCGACCACCCCAACTTGCTCGTCGTTCGCCTGGATGTGACCCGCGAAGAAGAGGCGCACCGTGCGGTTGCAGAGGGCATCAAGCGTTTTGGTCGCATCGATGTCGCGGTCAACAACGCCGGGTTTGGCGTGCTGGGGGCGGTGGAAGAAACCAGTGCCGGCGAAACGGAGCGCCTCTTCGCGACCAATGTGTTCGGCGTGCTGAATGTCACCCGCGCAGTGCTGCCACATATGCGGCACCAGCGTAGCGGCCATATCATCAATATTTCTTCCATCGGCGGGTATCAGGCTTACATGGGCTGGGGTGTCTACGGCTCCACCAAGTTCGCGGTGGAAGGCATCACCGAAGCGCTTCACCAGGAGCTGGCGCCGCTGGGGATTCACGCAACCGTCGTCGAACCGGGTTTCTTCCGTACTGACTTTCTGGATGATCAGTCGCTGGTGAAGACGCAGCTGGAACTGGCTGACTACGATGAGACGGTGGGCGCAATGCGACAGTTTGCCGAGTCCGCCAACCATGCGCAGCCGGGTGATCCGGTGAAATTTGCCGAGGCTATCCTGGCGCTGGCCAATGCGCCAAAACCTCCGCAACGCCTGGCGCTGGGCAGCGACACGGTGGCGCGTATCCGGGAGAAACACCGTTTTGTGGAAGCGGAGCTGGCGCAATGGAGTGAGTTGGCGTTGTCCACCGACTTCAAGGAGTGATCGGCGCATTGGAAAAACGCCGATGAAACCGGGACTCACCGGCTTCATCGGCGGTCGATCAAGTGTAAGGCGTTTCCCAGCTCCGGTCTCCAGTACGCCATGGACTATGAACCGTTGGTTCATAGGTCATGGGCTTTTTCAGGGCTTATTCATCCCTAACCCTACCGGTAGAGTTCACAGCCAGCGTGCGTTAATCGCCAGCGCACAGCAGTGGGTGTCTGGTCCTTCAAGGCTGGCGCGCGCTTTTTCTTTTTTGCTTATGAAGATGCCCGGCCCATGTCGTTCGCGCCCGCTTTTTTTCCTGTCGCCTCGCCTGCGCGAAATGATCACTGAAGTGGCCATCACCGGCGCCGACTTACCGCGTTTGCTCCCTGGTCTGCTGCCGCGCCTGTGGGCATTCGCCTTGCGGATTTCGGGTGATCGGCATGACGCCGAAGACCTGGTCCAGCGCGCTTGTGTCCATGCCCTCGAGCGCTCCCATCACCTGCGTTCCGGTTCGTCGCCACTGCCCTGGATGTTTTCGATCATCCACTCGCTCTGGATCAGCGAGATTCGCTCGCGCAACGTGCGCCGCCGTTCCCGCGAAGACTGGACCGACAGCCTTGTCGACAGCATCGCTGACCCTTTGACGCCGCAGCCTGAAGACGACCTGATGCATCGGCAACTGATTGCTGCGGTGCATCAACTGCCCGATGGTCAGCGTGAAGTCATGCTGCTCGTGGCGGCGGAAGGCTTCAGCTACAAGGAGGCTGCGCAGATTCTGGAGGTGCCTCTGGGCACGGTCATGAGTCGGATGTCGCGCGCAAGACAGTCGATTGCCGTATTGCTGAAGGTCCAACGGAAGGTTGCCTGACCTGCGCCCTCAGTCACCCAATACCGTGCGGGCTTCCTGCAGGATCTCCTCGGAAAGCGCCGGATCATCCACCGCGCGGGCCAGGATGATCGCACCGACCATGGTCGTCATTTGGTGGATGGCGTGGCGCCGGGTGTTGCGTTTTTTCGCGGCAGCGAACGGGCGCGCCATGATTTCGATCATGCCTTTGACGTGACGGGTGAAGGCCGGTCGCGCCGTGGGCTCGCGCGCCACCTCCGCGCCCAGCGCCGCCATCAGGCAGCCGACGCCCAGGTTATCGCGGTGGGCGTCGGTCAAGTAATCCTGCACGTAGGCCTGCATCAGCCCGACGGAAGCCTTGGCATCTTGCATGCCGGCCAGCGCTTTGGACGACGCGTCGCTCAGGCTCTCGGCGATCAGCGCATCCTTCGATTCGAAGTGGTGATAAAACGTGCCGTGGGTCAGCCCCGTGGCTTTCATGATTTCACTGACACTCACCCCCGCGAAGCCGCGCTCGCGAAACAGGATCGAGGCCTGCTGGAGGATTTGTCGGTGCTTTTCGGCTGTTTCTTCAGGCGGATAGCGCATGTCGGCTCTCAGACCCCATGGAGATTATGTGCGATGGCGACGAGTCTACTCAGGGCGCTGTTCGATTGCATCCGGCTCAAAGCGTGCGCGACGCTTTGAGTCGGATGGCTGCGGTCAGCTCAACAGGGCGCGGTGCTCGGCGATAAACGCGGCAGGTGTTTGCAGCGGCCCGCCGATGATGGCCGTGCCGAGGGTGTCCAGGCCTTCCAGGCGTTTTTCCTGCTGGTCGATTCTGACTGCCTTGAAGTGGCTCAAGTAGGCGGGGTCGGTGTCCAGCCCCAGCAGCTTGACGAATGCTTCCGGTGAAACCTGCTCGAACAGAATCTCTTTGCCCAGGGTATCGGCGACGACACCGGCCAGTTCCCGGTGACTGTATTCGATCGGCCCGTTCAATACGTATGTCTGGTTGGCGTGGGTTTCAGGGTGGGTCAGCACCGCCGTGATGATTTTGCCGATATCGCTGGTGGCGATGGGCGCAAAACGGCTGTCGGCATCGAAGGGCGTAAGGTAGCGACCACTGCGAATCAATGGCGCGATGTAGAGCATCCACTGGGCGAAGAACGTGATGCGCAGGTGGGTGGTCGGCACGCCGGACCAGGTGAACACCTGCTCCGACAGCCAATGACTGAGGGTGGTCTGGCTGCGCGCGTCGGGCCGCGATTGCTTGTGGGACATATTGGCAATGATCTTCACGCCCGCTTCCTTCGCCGCCTGGGCAAACACAGCAGCGGCTTCAACCAGGCCATCGGCGATGGGGTACACGAAGTACGCGCCGTCGACGCCCTGCATCGCCGGGCGCAGCTCTTTGAGCTTCAGCGCATCACCGACAAACACCGTGGCGCCCAAGGCTTCCAGGCGCTGCGAACGCTCGTCTTCACGGTGCACAAACGCGTGCACGCGGTGGCCTTGTTCAAGCAGGTATTTGACCGTAACAGCACCGGTAGTGCCGGTTGCGCCTGAGACCAGGTAAGTGCTCATAAGCTTCTCCTGAGGTTTTTTGACCAATGAATATGGGGTTTAAGGCGGTAGGTTGAATAGGTTTCGACGCTGGCGTCGTAGCATTCAAGCAGTATCATTATACTGTTTGAATGGCTGAAGCATGATGGTCGTAATGTTTGAAGTCAACAGGTCTCGTACAACAAAAAAGTCTGCACGGTTGAGAGGAGCTGTTGCTGTGACAACCGAGCTTGCGGTGATAATCCAGCTTTTTTTGTAGTGAGCGGGCTTGTCGAATCGTCGCACCGCCCGCGCGGGTCTGCGCAGCAGACCCAACAAAGCCGCCGCGTTTTTCCAGGTAGATTGAGACAGCCGCTTTTGGGGCCGCTTCGCGCCCCGGCGCAGGACAAGCCTGCTCACCACAAGGTCAGCGGCGCTGATTTACCACAGCATGCCCGCTAGCCACAAAAAAGCCCGCTCACCCAGGCAGTCGGGGAGCGGGCTTGTTGGTTCAAGCGTTCTGCTACTTCGCCACAGGCATGGCGAAGTCAGCACCGTGGTCGATGCTTTCCGGCCAGCGTTGCATGATGGATTTCTGCTTGGTGTAGAACCGCACACCCTCCACGCCATAGGCATTCATGTCGCCGAACAGGCTCTTCTTCCAGCCGCCAAAACCATGCCAGGCCATCGGCACCGGGATCGGTACGTTGATGCCGACCATGCCCACCTGGATGCGCCGTGAGAAGTCACGCGCGGTATTGCCGTCCCGGGTAAAGCAACTGACGCCGTTGCCGAACTCGTGGGCGTTGACCAGGTTGACCGCTTCGTTGAAGTCCTTGACCCGCACGCAGGCGAGCACCGGGCCGAAGATTTCTTCGAGATAGATGCTCATGTCGGGAGTGACGTGATCGAATAGCGTGGCTCCCAGCCAGAAACCGTCCTGCAACTGCGCCTCTGCCGGCACGAAGTCACGCCCGTCGACCAGCAGTGTCGCGCCGGACGCCACGCCCTGGGCGATGCAGCCGTTGATACGGTCACGCGCCGCGCGGG
The DNA here is from genome assembly GCF_054071875.1 of Pseudomonas sp. SDO524_S393. Taxonomy (NCBI): domain Bacteria; kingdom Pseudomonadati; phylum Pseudomonadota; class Gammaproteobacteria; order Pseudomonadales; family Pseudomonadaceae; genus Pseudomonas; species Pseudomonas sp. SDO524_S393. The sequence continues at coordinate 12,237 of NZ_JBSVVZ010000026.1, forward strand.
ACACGATGGGGCCCATTTCAGCCTTGAGGTCGCGACCGTCGGTGATGAACAGTTCGCGGGCGCGCCGGGTCAGTTCGGGGATGATTCTGTCGGCCACATTGCCCACCAGGACCGCCACCGAGATCGCCATGCAACGTTCACCGGCACTGCCGTAAGCCGCGCCGATCAGCGCATCCACGGTTTTTTCGATATCGGCATCGGGCATCACCACCATGTGGTTCTTTGCCCCGCCCAACGCCTGCACGCGTTTGCCGTGACGGGCGCCGGTTTCATAGATGTGCTGGGCAATCGGCGTGGAACCGACAAAGCTCACGGCTTTCACGTCCGGGTGTTCCATCAGCGCATCCACCGACTCCTTGTCACCCTGCACCACGTTGAACACGCCTTTGGGCAGGCCGGCTTCTCGCAGCAGTTCGGCCATCAGCAGCGACGCGCTCGGGTCGGTGGGGCTCGGCTTGAGCACGAAGGTATTACCGGCCGCGATGGCGACGGGGTACATCCACATGGGCACCATCACCGGGAAGTTGAACGGAGTGATACCGGCCACTACGCCCAAAGGCTGGCGCATCGTCCAGTTGTCGATACCTCGGGAGACCTGGTCGCTGTGCTCGCCCTTGAGCAATTGCGGGATGCCGCAAGCGAACTCGAGGATATCGATGCCACGCGCCACTTCACCCTGGGCGTCAGTGAAAACCTTGCCGTGTTCCGCCGTAATGATGCGCGCCAGGTCATCCTTGCGCTCCTCCAGCAAACGCAGGTACTGGAACAACACGCGGGCACGGCGGATGGGCGGGGTTTCGCTCCACGACTCGAACGCGGCCTGGGCGGCGGCGACGGCTTCGTCGACGGTCTGGCGGCTGGCCAGCGCGACCCGGCCGGTCACTTCGCCGGTCGCCGGGTTATACACGTCCTGGTAGCGGTCGTCGCGCAGGACCTGTTGGTCATTGATGTAGTGGGAAATGGTAGGCGTCATGGTCGTTGGCTCCAGTCAGAGGCAGATCCGGCGGCAGGCCCGGGAGTTCGGGGCAGGGACCCACGATAGTCTTCCTATTTGTTCTTAACGAGAGCAAAGTACCGAAATCATTGTCCAGCACAGAGAACAATCAATCGATGGAAAAGGTCGAGATCGAAGGGCTGTGGACCCACATCCACTGGCTGTCCGTGCTGGAAGAGCAGGGCACCTACACGGCGGCGGCAGCGCGTCTGGGCGTCAGCAAGTCGCTGGTCAGCCAGCGCATCAGCGACCTGGAAAAAGCCACCGGCACCCGGCTGGTCATCCGCACCACCCGCAGTGTGCGGCTCACCGAGCCGGGGCGGGCGTTGACCCGCGACGTCCGCGGCGCCTACGAACGCATCGCCCAAGGCTTCGCCCGGGCGCGTGACTCGGCCGGCGCCATTCGCGGCCTGATACGCCTGACCGCGCCCGTGGCCTTTGCGCGCCAGCAATTGGTGCCGCATCTGGCGGGCTTCCTGCACGAGCATCCGCAAGTGCGTGTGCAGCTGGATGTCTCCGACGCCCTGAGTTCCCTCGCCGCCGAAGGCTACGACCTCGCCGTGCGCCACAGCTTTCAGGTGCCCGACACCCACGTGGCCTGGAAGCTCTGCAATACCGGCTCGGTACTGGTGGCCACGCGGGATTACCTTGCGCGCCACGGCAACCCCGAATCCCCCGCCGATCTGGGCGGGCACAACTGCCTGTATTACCCGCGTGGCACCGACGCACCGGCCTGGACCTTCGAGCGCGCCAAGCGTGGCCAGCCCGAGCCGCAACGGCTGACGGTGCCGATCACCGGCAGCTTCGCCACCAACAACAGCGAAGCCTTGCGCGATTCAGCCCTCAACCACCTGGGCATCGCCTTGCTGCCCGACTTCAGCGCCCAGGCCGCACTGGCCGACGGACGCCTGATCCGCGTCCTGCCGGACTGGTCACTGACCGGCGCGTTCGCCGACGAAATCTACCTGATCCGACCTTATTCGCCCCACGTGCCCAAATCGGTCAGCGCCTTGGTGAACTACCTGCGCGAACGTTTGAACGAGGGGTTTGAGGTGCGATGATGGGCGCTGCTGGCATACGCAGGGAGATATCGACGTGAAGTACTACTGGCTAAGACAACAAATCGGCATCCCCGGTAAATGGGTGCTGGGGAATGTGCGGCATGTCGATAACTGGCATTTTCGCAACCCTCCGGTGAACTTCATGGAGCCGGGACGCTACACCCTGGACGTGCTGTCCGACGGGTTGGAAATGGACTATTCACTGGCCGGTTATGCCAGTGTCCCGGTGCTCAGTGCCAAGGCGGTTGCCGCGCTGGCCGGCTTGCCCGAGGTGGATGAACCCTACTACCACGTGGTCCTGGAGCCCGTGACGATCGAGGGCAAGGCGGTCGGGCAGGATTACTGCGTGATGGTGATTGAAACCCAGCTGGACTGCGTCCACGAGTCGCGTTCGGCGTGTGAGAAGTTTATTGAGAACGACCCCGTCAGGCCGGACCTGGCGGGTGAGTATCGAGGCTTCTTCAAAATGGTCGTCGACCCGACGCGCATCCAGGGGCAGCACATCTTCCGAGTGAAGAAATTCCTCGGGGCCATCATTGTCAGCGAAGAGGTCAAGCGCCGTTTCGAGCGCGCCGGCGTGACCGGCGCGCTGTTCGAATCGGTGAATGCCGAGGATTACCCGGCCGCGTAAGCGCAGGCGCGCGCTAAGCGTTCAACTGCACCCGTCGCAACCGGCCGCTCAAGGGCACGACCTGCTGGTCCGGCGTGGGCAGGGGGCGGCCCACCAGCCCCATGCCTTCGCTCACCAGCACCGCGTCCTGCACCCGGCACAGGTTCGACGGCGTGTCCAGGTCACGGGCCAGCACGCTGACCTGGCCGCTGCGCAGGTTGCAACTCAGCAATCGCCCGCTGAAGCGGGTAAAGCCCCCGTGCAGCGGCTCGCCGTTCCAGTCGGGCGGCAAGGGTTGTTGCAGGCGGTCGCAGAGCTCCAGCACCAGCAGGTTGCCGTCCGGGCCCCAGGCCAGTCCGGTCGGCAATTGCAGGCCATCGATGACCACGTCGATCTGCCCGCTAGCCGGCTGCACGCGAATCACCTGGCCGGCCTTGTCGACAAAATCGATGCCTTTGCGGGCCTGGTCAGCGTGCAACTCCCCGGAGAACAGGCTGATCAGCACCGCCTCCGTTGCGGGTTCATATACGAGGGTCACCGGTACGGCTTCCTGGCCCTGGGCCAGGTCCGGCAGCTGTATCAGCACGCGCTCGTTCCGGGCGTCGCTGAACTCCACCAGTTGGTTGGTATCCGGCTTGACCGCCAGCCAACTACGGCGGGTGGGGTGATAGCACAGCGCATTCAGGTTGCCCTGGCTGCGAAAGACCGGCTCGGGCGGGCTGTAACTCAAGTCGAGCAGCCGGGAGCCTTCGACATAGTCGGTCTGGCTGGCCAGGCAGCGCCCGTCACCGCAGGCGATGTCCGACAGCCCCATGATTTCGTCCCGGCGCATGCGCGCCTGCATGTTCATGGCGCGAAAGCCCTGGGCAAGGGGGCCACCGCTCAGGTAGGCCCCCGGGCGTTGCGGGTCGGGGTGCAGGCGGCTGATGCGGCCGCTGAACGTCTGGTCCGCCAGGCCGGAGCCGGCCTCCACCAGCAGCAGGCTGCCGTCGGCCAGGGCACAGACGCCACGCGGGTTGAGCAAGCCTTCGGCAATGAATGTGCTGGGGCACAGGGCCTCATCGGGTCGCGAAGGGATATGCAGGGTCATAGGGTCTCTCCGTGAGCAAAGGGCAGGCAACTACTGCTGCGGCGGTTGCCACGGCGTGCCGGTAAGGTAGGCCCGCAGGAGCGCGCGCTGGCTGGGCGACATCGAGCGCACCACCGGCATGAACAGCGTGGTGCCTTTGTAGGCATCCGAGGTGCGCGCCAGAATGGCGCTCTTGGCGGCCATGATCGCGTCGGGCTGGTTCAGCGGCACGTAGCGCGACATGGCCGGGAACGCCAGGTAGTGAAAGCGCAGCACGTTCGGGTACACCTGCTGCCAGCTCACGATGCTGCCCCTGGGGATGCCGAAGTCGGTCTGGGCGTACTTGCGGAAGTTGGTGAAGAACGCACCGGCTGCCACGCCATTGGCGGTGCAGGTCAGTTGGGTGAAACCGGCCTGGGCGTTACTGCCCGGCTTGAGGTTGACCGGGAAACTCACGCTTTGCTGGCCGGCCTTCACGGTCAAGGAGGGCGGAAAGGTGAGGAAGTCCCAGTACTTGGGCAATTTGTAGGTTTGCGGCGGGCCGGCCTGGAGGCTGACCTGGGTGTTCTGGGGCACCGGCCCGCCGAGGTAACGCACTTGCAGGGTGATCGACAGCCCCTGGGGGTAGTCTTCCAGGTACAGGTTGCGCGGGTCGGCGTACACCCGATAGGTCGATTCGATGGCTTTGAGCTGGGTGTTGGCCACGGTGTTGGGCGCGCTGATGGTCAGCGGTGTGGTCCTGACGGCCTGTTGCTGGCTGCCGTTGAGCGCCACGTCGACGATACCGCCGTACTTGTAGTAATCGACCAACGGGCTGCCGGTGGGATTGAGGGTGATCAGCGGCACGCTGCCGGCGGCAATGGTCACGGGGCCGTAGTTGGCGTTCGGGCCGATGGGGCTGGTGATATCGGTGCGCACTGCGCGGAAGGTCTGCTTGGGTATCACGTTGACCATGTCGAGGCTCAGCAGGCCGTTCTTGCCCAGCTCTACGTACGCCGCGTTGTCCGTGGCCTGGTTGACCAGTTGCCGGCCCGGCTGGCACGTCAGCGGTTCGCCGGGAAAGGCCGGCGCCAACGTGCCGATGACCCGCCCGATGCTCGGGTTGGGGGTGAATTTGCCGGCGGCGTAATCGGCGTCCAGTTGTGGGGTGGTCATGGTCGGGCACATCTCGAACATCACGAAGCGCAACACGATGCCGGTGGCGCCGGGTGCCTGGATGATCGACTTGAGCCCGGCGCTGTTCTTGTTCCAGCTGACGATGCTGCTCAGCGGGAAGGTCAGCTGGAACGTGCCGCTGGCGTGAAACGAGCCCGGTGCGTCCATTTTCTGCGGCTCCAGCACACGCCCGCTCACGTCGTAACTGCTGCACACCGCGTTGTTGCGGATCAGCAACTGGATATTGGTGTTGTCGCCAATTTGCAGGCCGCCGACGAAGATCTGCGTGGTGGTCGATGCAGTGGGGTCCAGGTCCACCATCATCGGGCCGGACACCGGACCCTGGCCGGTCACCGGGTCCACCGAGCCGAGCAGGTACACCGGCTGGCCGACCAGGTCGCCGGTGGTGCTGATATTGCCCGGGTTGCCCTGGGAACTGATCAGCGCGTTCTGCATATCCACCACGTGCTGGCCGTAATGGTTCCAGCCGCCGGCGGTGTAGTAGTTACCGGTGGGCGTGTTGATCATGTTGTTCAACTGGTCGTCGGTATACGACTGCGCGCCCGGTTCCAGGGTCGAGGTGGTCAGGTCGAAGAGCGGCCAATCCTTTTTGCCATTGAACGGAATGGTCGGCGAATTGTTCGGCACGCTGACGTCGGTGCGGATGCCGCCCCAGAAATTCAAGCGGGGTCCATTGAGAATGCTCATGGTCTATTCCTTGTCCGTGGCATGGGGGTTGACGGGGCTGTTGGCGAATTTGAACAGGTACGAGAAGTCCGACTTGAACGGGCTCTTCACCGGCGTCGCCATGGAATGGCAGTTCATGCAACTGCTGTTGGGCTGGATGTAGCTTTCCATGGTCACGTTGGCCGACAGCGCGGGTGTCGGCTGGCCCAGCGGGTTGCTCGGGTTGTTGGGCATCAGCGGACGCTGGGTGGTGATCAACTGGTAGTACTTCAACACGCTTTGCTGCACCCCGGGGTTGGCCTGGTAGTTGGCGTTCACCCACAGGGTGGCGTCGGCGATCGGCGTCACGCGGTTCAGCGGGTTGGGCGTCTGGAACGTGGTACCGGGCTTGGGCACGCAGACCAGTTGCGTGCCCTGGGTCTGCCAGTTGCACGGCGACTGGTTGAACGACGCCACGGGCGCCAGCGGGTTGTAGTAGGAGTAGTTCGTGCCGGAGACCGGCTGGTCGACCCACTGGCCATTGAGCTTGGCCTTGGGCGGCACGTTCTCGATCTGCTCGAAGGTCGACCAGATCCACTGCGGGTAGCCATTGACCTTGGTGATGATATGCAGCCCCACCAGGCCCAGGTACGCCTCACCGACCCCGATGGGCTGGCCCTGGCTATTGAAGCGCGCCACCCGCGCGAACTGGGTGAGGTAATGGCTGGCGTTGTCCTGGGGCGTGAGGATGCGCCAGCTGGACTTGATCTCGATGACCCCGTTGGGGAAGTTGATGTTGTTGGCCCTGGACACTACGTTCGCGTTGTAGAACTGATTGTTCACGATGTAGTTGTACGAGGCCTGGTTGGCCGAGATGTCGTAGTAGGTCGGGTTGCCCCGCTGATCGATCAGCCAGCCACCCACGGCCTGGTCGATCGAGTTGACCAGCGAGCTGTTCTTCAGCGCCGCAATGTTGATGATGCCCAGGCTCCTGGCGGTCAGCGGGGTGTTCCACGGCCCGGGGTTGGTGGCGTTGGGCAGGAATATTTCGCTGACGGTCTTGTAGGTCTGCCACACGGTATAACCCGGGGCGCCGAGCGGCTTGCTGCAATTGGGCACGCCGCGCTGGCGGTCCTGGGCGGGCCAGTTCAGGGCGATGAACATCTGCCAGCTGTACTGATCGAACTGGTCCTGGCTGGCATTGGCGGCTGGCGCAGTACTGGGCGGTTGGCAATTGAGCCCGGCGGCCAGGGTGGCCGGCTCGGGCGCTTCGCGGGCCTGGCTGGACAAGCTGGCCAGGCCCAGCAACAACAGGGAAAAACGCATCAGGGTGTGCATGGCGATCCCTCCTTGGGGTCAGGGTTTGCGCTGCATGAGCTTGTTCCACTGGGCTTTCTGGCCGTTGGCCTGTGAGGCCGGCGGCTCGAACAGTTGGCACGGCGGCGGGTTCGAAGGGCACATCGCGGCCACCTGGTTCCAGGTTTTCGCCGGGTCGGGTCTGGCGATGCGAAAGTTGGTGTAGTTCTGGCTCACGATGGGCGCATTGGCGACGCTGGTGTCCCCCGAAAAGAAGAACGACTGCGGCAGTCGGTAGGGTGGTTGCCCCGTGGCTTTCTTGTTGAAGGCATACCCGAACAGAATCGGCCCCGCCGGTGAGTCCAGGTCCAGGGCATACGCCTGCACACTGGCGCCGAGGTTCTGGCTGCGCGTGGCGCTGTAGGGCAGGTGCTGGATGAAGTCCTGGCGAGGCGGGTGGTTCATCGGCGAAAACATGCAGCAGGCCGGCATGTCTTTCGGACGGTCCTGCGGGTAGGTGAGGAAATACGCCTTGTTGCCCAGGGACACGAACGAGCAGGTGTAGTTGTTGTTCTTGATCGGGAAGATCGGCAGGCAGTACTTCTCGTAGTGCTCCATCATTGCGCCGAAACCGTCGCCATCCGCCGGAATATAAGTGGTGTCGTAATAGCTGGTGCCCCGCGACACGGTGTAGTCCGCAGGTTTCAGGGTGGACGGCGGGCTGCTGTAGGGCGGCGGGTTGTTCTCGTAGTTGTGCATTACCCGGTACATGGTCCAGTCGCTGATCCATTGCGCGGGAAAGAACGGGTCGGACGGCTCGCCCGGCAAGCGCTTGGCGATGCAATTGCCATTCTGTTCATTGCAGCCCAGGGTGTTGTGCACCCCGTTGGTGAAGTACACGGCGCCGCTGTCGTCCCCGGCGAAAGCGCCGGGGCTGAGCAGCAGGATCAACAGCAACAGTCGGCTCAAGAGGCTGATGTTCATGTGACACTCCTGTGTGAACCGAGTGGCGGGTACGCCACCCGGTAGTCCTGTGTGTGGCTCAGTTGTAATCGCTCATCGTCAGTTCCACGGGCGGGTAGTTACGCTTCACCAGCGCCTGCGCCCACAGCTCCAGCACCGCTCGGCGGCTTTGTGGCATGTCGCGGGTAATGGGCATCGCCAGGGTGCTTTCCTCCTGGTATTCCTTGCTGATCAGCACGATCAACTGGTCGATGGCACCTTCGATGCGCGGCAGGGAGTTGAGCGGCATGTACTTGCTCATGATCGGGTAGAGGTAATAGAACGGCTGGAAGATTTTCGGGTAGATGAACGTCTCCCAGATCACTTCACCCGCATCGTCCTGCTGACAGATCTTGTTCCAGGCGTCGACGAAATCCTGCTGCATCTGCGGTTCCTGTGGCAGTACCCGCAGCGGGGCGAGGAAGTCGGTGTAGGCCTGCGACAGCTTGAAGCTGAACGGAATAGCGCTTTCCTGTGCGCTGTCCGGCACGAAGAAACGCAAGGTCGGGAAGCCGGGTGCGACGGCCTTGACCTTCAGCAGTGCGATACCGTTGGCGTCGGTCTGGATCTGCGCCACGCTGTACTGCACGCGGCTATACGGTGAGTCCCGCAGGGTGCCTTCCATTGGCACGGCATTATCGAACGACAGGCACGGGCGCAGAGCGACCGAGCCGGGTGTGGTCAGGTACTGCAGGTAGTTCACCGGTTTGCCAGTGTCAGTGGCTTGGGCGGCGCGCGTCGCGGTCAATCGGCGTCCCGTCCCCTCGGTCACGTCGCGCTGCAGGGGCGCGGTGTCGTCGAATTGCGGCAGGCTGGCGGTGTTGTCGGCCCGATGGTCAGGGTGATCGGTGAACAGCACAAAGTCGACCGGCTGGCTGGGTGCCAGGTAGTAATCGGTGGTGCACATCATGTAGGCGTTGCCATATTCGGCCACGTGCAACACGGTACCGGCCGGCGCCGGCAGGCCGTCGTATTGCACCATGATCTGCAACGTCTTGCTGTCACCCACGTCGATGAAGCTTGCGCTCTCGACCACTTCGGCGGTCCACATCTGCTGGGTGGCGGCCTGCACCGCCGGGCTGCCTTGCCGTTGCAACTCCAGGGCGCCGGCTTGCAATTGTTGTTGCGCGTCGGCGCTCAGGGGCAGGTCCAGGATGCCGGAGCGTTTGTCGAACGCAGCCTGCTGATATTCCTTGAAGCCGAAGCTGGCCAGCGGCGTGAACTGACCGCCATTGCGGATGCCCAGCTGATAGGTGCCGGCATCGAATTTTTCGCCCACCGGGATCGCGGCGCTCTTGTCGAGGGGGTAGCACGGGAAGGTGTTGCCCAGGTCCAGCGACAAGGTATCGCCATGGGTCTGTGCCGAGATCACGCCCAGGGTCATGTCCGGCGTCTGCACGCCGGGTCGGCTTAGCGGCACAGCGTTGGTGGGCACCAGGCGCCGTCCTGCGGGAGCGGTGGGGAACTCGTGGTCCAGCCACAGGCCCAGGGTACCGACGGTACGGCTGTAGGCCGGGTTGAAGAAAATACTGCCGACATTGTCCAGGCCCTTCTGGTACATCGTCTGTACGTTGGCCAGGTCCAGCGGGGCGGTGGAGCGGGTGTTGATGGGCGGATAGTCGTTGAAGATGCCGTTCTTGTCGTAGCAGGTCAGGTAGGTGGAAAAGCGGAACATCAGGCCCTGGGCGTTCTGTTGCTCCATCTGTTCCTGAAGGTTCTGCAACAAGGCCGAATTGCCGATGGCCCAGGTCAGGTGGTCTTTGGGGAAGCAGGTTTGCCAGGTGGTGGTCACATAGACCAGCCCCCCAAGGTTGGCCCAATTGAAGTTCAGGAAACGGTCGAGCATGCGGTACTGACGCTTGGCGACCAGGCCGCACTGGTCGTTGCCCAGTACCAGCTTGTCGAAGTACAGCGCCGTGAACGTGTTCTGCCAGGGGCTCACGTCGACGAAGCGCGCCGGGGTCGGGCCGGGGCCGCCGAAAGGGTTGCCGAGCAGGTTGTAGCCCTGGTTGATCAGGGCATCCTGGTCCACATACCCACCCGTGGGAAGCTCGCCGCCGACGATGACCGATTGGGTTTGCTGGTAGCTCACGGTGCCGCAGGCGTTGTCGCCGAACAGGTTCCATTCCCCCGGGATCATGATCGGCGGATTCTGCTGCACATTACCCGGTACCTGGGTGACGTAGTCGGGCGCCTCGTGCAGCACCCGGGGAGTGATCGCCCAGGGCATCAGGTTGTCAGCGGCATTCTGCGGCGTGATGTTGTAGTACTTGAGGAATCGCCAGTTCATCTCCATCTTCACCGCGTCGTAGAGCGGGTACATGTCGTTGTTGTTGCCGGTCGGCGGGTTCCAGAACATATGGCCGCCCAGGTAGATACGCGGGAAATTCAATACGCTCATGTGAAGCTCCTTAGCGTTGCCACTGGGCGCGTTTGAGCGACCAGACAAAATCCAGTTTTTTATAGCCAACGAAATCGCTGGCCGGCAGCTCGGCGGTGGGGTAGGCAATGCCGCCGTCTTTCTTCAGGGCGAAGTTGAAATAGCCCTGCTTCGGGGAGTACGCGGCGGTACCGTGGCAGGCGAAACACGACGACTCGTTCTGGAACGCCGACTCCAGCTGGGAGTTGGCGAGCAAGGTCGGGTTGGTGTTCGATTGCACGCCGATCAGCTCGTATTGCGCCAGGTTCGGGAATTGCGCCTGGAAAGTGGCGTTCACCGGTTGCGCCGCCGCCGTGGGCCCGGTGCTGTTGCTCATGGGCGTGGGCGGAATCGCATTGGTCACGGTGTACTTGCCGTTGTTGCGGTTTTCGAAGGTGGTCCACACCCAGTCCGGGTTGAGCTTGTTGATCACGTGCAGGCCGCTCAACGCCGCATAACCCACCACATAATCAGTGCCTTTCTGGTAGTAGGTCTGGGCGATGTAATAACCGTCCTGCTCCAGCTGTTGCTGATAGGTCTTGTCGTCGCCGATCCACAGCCAGGCCGCCTTGAGTTCCCAGGCGGTGGACGGGAAGTTCAGGTCGCTGGTGAGGGCCGCCTGTCCGTTCACGTTGTAGACCTTCTGCTGCACGATGTAGTTGAAGGTGTCTTCGCCCATCAGCAGTTGAAAGCGTACCGCCTGGCCTTGTTCGGCCTGGGGCACCTGGCCGCCCATTTCCAGGATCAGCCCGTCCACCTGTTGGGTGGCGTTGAGGTTGTGAAACAGCCGGCTGGTGTCCATGCCCAGCTTTGTGGCCTCGGTCAGCACTGCGGCGGGCACGGGCGTGCGCTGGGCGTAAGGCAAGGGTTGGGCACCTTTGGCCAGGTAGACCTGATCCGAGGGTTTCAAGGTCTCCCAAACCCGGTCCGGGCTTTGCGCCGCTGCCGGCTGGTTAAGGCAGGCGAACCAGTTCCAGGCCAGGGTCTCCGGGCTTTGGGTGAAGGTGGTGCGGGTCTTGTCGACGTTGCCTCCAAATTGCAGGAAACCCGTGCAGTCGAAGGGTGTGGGGGCCTGGGCATGGGCGAATCCGGCCCATGCACTCAGAACAGTGATAGAGATGGCGCGCCGCATGGAAGCTCCTTGGCATTGGCCGGTGAGGTCGATGGATGCCCCAGGAAATGTTCCAGGAGCAGCTGTTTCACCGCCGTCGCCGCCAGGGTGGGCGGTAACGGCAGATCACAATTGGTGATCAGCAGCGGGCCGGTCTGCGCGCTGTCGGGCAGGCGGCCATGGCTGCCACGGACCAGGCGGGTGTCCAGCGGTATCAGGTCCATGTAGTAGCGAAAGCCGAGTTTCTTTTGCAGCAGGCGACGCGCCACTTTCAGCAGCGGAAACCGGATGGCCGGGTCGATGAACAGCTCGACCGGGTCGTATCCGGGCTTGCGGTGGATGTCCACGGTGCGCGCAAAGTCCGGCGCCTTGCGGTCATCCAGCCAGTAGTAGTAATCGAACCAGCAGCCCTTGGCGGCCACGGCCACCAGCTCGCCGCTGCGCGGATGGTCGAGTTGCCAGGCGCGCTGCTCCACCGTATCGAGCACCTGTTCGATGCCCGGCTGACGCTGCAACAGTGCCTTGACGCGCGGGATATCCCGGGCCTGTTTCACATACACATGGGCGATCTGATGGTCGGCCACCGCAAAGGCGACGCTGGCGCCGGGGTCGAGCAGTTCCCAGCTCAGGGACTGACGCACCTGCAACAGGCCTTCGGCGCGCAGGATGCGGTTGATCGAAACCGATCGGTCGACCGCTTCGATGCCATATTCGGAGAGCAACATGACCGCCGCGCCCTGCGCTTCGGCAAACGCCAGCAAACGCCCGACTTCATGGTCGATCGCCCGCACCTCGTCCGGGATCGACGGGTGATCGGGCCCCACGCGTTGCAGGCTGTAGTCCAGGTGGGGCAGGTAGATCAATTGCAGGTGTGGCCGGTTGATGCGGAATTCGGCCATGGCGCAATCGACAATCCAGCGGCTGGACGCAATGCCCGCCGAGGGCCCCCAGAAACCCGGGAACGGGAACTCGCCGATCTGCGCTTCGATCTGCTCATGCAGCCCGACCGGAGACGAATACAGCCCGAACTGCTTGCGTCCGTCGGCCGGGTAGTGCGGGCGCGGCGTGATGGAAGCGTCCACGTCGGCGTACATGTTGTACCACCAGAACAACTGGCTGCAGCGAAAGCCCGGGATCTCGCGCTTGAGCGTGTGCCAGACCTTTTCACCCTGGATCAGCGCATTGGGTTGCAGCCAGAAACGTACTTCGGCCTGATCGCGAAAGTACCAGCCGTTGCCGACAATGCCGTGGGCCGACGGCGGCGTGCCGGTGAGGATCGACGCCTGCACCGACGAGGTGACGGCGGGGAACACCGGTTGCAGGCTGGCCATTTTAGCGGTCTTGAGCAACGCGTTGATGTGCGGTGTTGCCTCGCCCAGCAACGATGGGGTCAGCCCCACCACATTGATCAGCAGCAGCGGTTGCTCAGAGGGCATCGGCGTACGCCTCCCGCGCCAGGCGGTGCAGCAGGTTGCGTTGGCGCAGCTGGTCTTCGACCCAATCCAGTTCGGCGGCGATGCCTTCCAGTTGCGCCAGCGCGTTGGCCGGACGCAGTTTCTCGGGCAGCACGCCCCAACTGTAGGTTTCCACCTCCAGCACCGGGCGGAAATCGCCATGGGCCGCCAGGTAATCGAAGGTTTGCGCGAGGGCCACCTGGCTGCCGCTGAGTTCGGGCAACAGCAGGTGTTCGCTGAACAGCGGAATATGGAAATGAATGCGCAGCTCGCGAAACCCCGCGCAGTCGGCGAGGGCGGCGGGCAGATCCGGCCACGCTACCACGCGGCCCTGGGCATCCAGGGCCTTGACCTGATGCAGGTACGTGGCTTCGACGAAGGTGCGCAAGGTGTCGAGTACCTGCGCCCGGCGCGCATCGTCCTGCAACGGCAGGCGGCAGATCATGGCGTTGGACAGCTGGATCTTGCCCACCGGCACCCGCGCTGCACGCAGGCGGCCCAGGGACTGATAACAATCCTCGAACATCACCGCCTGGTGGCACACATCAAAACACAGCGCCAGGTAGCGGTGGTTGGGGTCGCGGCTACGCCGGTGCTGAAAAAACGCGATGGCCTGGTCGGTGGTTTCCAGCACGCAGTCGGGTTCCATTTCCAGGCAGAACACGATCTGCTTGCCGGTTTCCCGGTGCAGTTGCTCAAGGGCTGCGGTGAGCTGGTCAAGGTGTGCGTCGGCCAGTGCCTGGCGTGCCGGCGTCCATGTCGCGGCGTAGCCCAGCGGCACGCTGGAAATCACTCCGCGCGCGCAGCCTGCGGGCAAGGCGTGGGCGAGGACCCGCGCCAGGTCCAGGCTGTAGGTCAACCGCTGCGGGTCGGCCCAGTCGGGCAGGTAGACCTCGGCTTTCACCGCGCCCTGGTGGAATTCACCATAGGGAAACCCGTTCAGCGAGGTCAGGCGCAGCCCGCTGCGGTGCAACAGCTCGATGAACGCCGCGCGCGCCGCCGGCTGCTGCAACTCGGTGGCCGCACGTGCGCAGATCCACAGGCCGCTGTCCTGTTCGTCCAGCCCCCGCAGGCGGCGCACACCCTGGAAGTGCTGTTCGATGGACGCGCGCAGCCCGGCCAGATCGCGGGTCGGGTGCACGTTGCTGCAATAGCCGACTTGCGCTGCCGCCCACTGGGTGCCGGCACTCATTTGACCACCGGTTCCTGGCCGCGCAGGGCCGAGTTTTCCTGCCACTGCTTGCGCTGGTCGATCGGCAACGGGGTGCTGACCAGGGCCTTGTCCAGCTGGCCGCTCTGGGCGAAGAAGTCCACCGGGTTGTGGAACAGCACCTGCTCGACCTGGGCCTGGGTAAAGCCGGCAGCGAGCATGGCCTGGCCGGTTTTGGGGACCTTGAGCGGGTCGCTGATGCCCCAATCCGCCGCACTGTTGACCACCATTTTTTCGCTGCCGTACTGCTGGAGCAGCGCGACCATGCGTTGCTCGGACATCTTGGTATTCGGGTAGATCGAGTGACCGCGCCAGCAGTCGCTGTCGAGCACCAGCGGCAGGGTCAGTTCGTTGAGGTGGTCGATGATCACCAGGTTTTCGGCAATCCCCACTTCACGGATCACCGCCAGGGTGCGCTTGGTGCCGCCGATCTTGTCGCGGTGCGGCGTATGCACCAGCACCGGCAGTTGGAATTGCTTGGCCAGCTCAAGCTGGGCGGCGAGGAAACGATCCTCCTCGGGGGTGATGTCGTCGTAGCCGATTTCACCCACTGCCACCACGCCGTCCTTCACCAGGTAGCGTGGCAGGATCTCCAGCACTTCATGGGCGATGGACAGGTCATTGGCCTCCTTGGGGTTGAGGCCGATGGTGCAGAAGTGATGGATACCGAACATGCTCGCGCGAAACCGCTCCCAGCCCAGCAAGGTGTCGAAGTAGTCGACGAAACTGCCGACGCTGGTACGGGCCTGACCCTGCCAGAACGCCGGTTCGATCACCCCGGTGATGCCGGCGGCCGCCATGTTCTGGTAGTCGTCGGTGGTACGGCTGACCATGTGGATATGCGGATCGAAGTACTTGGGCATGGTGAATCCTCGTCAAGGGAAGACAGGCGTGATGCATCAGTTCAGGTAGGCGTGCCACTCCGGCGGCAGGCGCAAGTTGCCCAGGCGCTGGCGTTGCGCCGGGCTGAGCAGGGGGAACGCGATGACGTTGGGCAGGCCCGGAGACACAGGCCGGTCGGCGGCGAGTTGTTCACTCAACAGATCCAGCGCCAGTTGGTTGAGGGTGACGCCGTGGCGTTGTTCGAGGCCGATCACACGCCCTACATCCAGGCCCATGCCGAGGGCCTTGAGCACCAGTTGGTGAAACGCCCGCTCGGCGTAATGCCGGGATGGGTAGGCCGTGTCGAGGGCCAGGGCGGCGAACACCTGGGGGTTACTGGTGCGTCCGGCCTGCAACGCCAGCTCCACGCATTTGCCATCGCTGTCGAGCCAGTCGAGGGCGGCGAGGGTGGCGATCTTTTCCTGGTCGTCGCCCCACAGAAACAGCTGGCGTAGCAACGCTGGGCGCGTCTCGGCGGCGTGCTGGTCCAGCACCTGGGCCAACAGCAAGCCCCGAGCCAGCGCGACCGCCGCCGTCGGCAACCGGCGCTTGCATTGGCCGCTCAACAGCGCGGCGGTGTTGGCGTCCGGCTGCTTGGCCAGTTGCTGTTGCGCTTGTTGCCACCAGTGCAACTCGTGGGCTGCCAGTTGTTGGCCCAGACGTTGATGGAGTTCGGCGAGGCAATCCTGGCGCATGTTCATGTCGGTTTGATCCAGCGCTGAAAGTGAGGGAGCAGGAAAAACACCAGCACGCACAACAGGCTGCCCAGCGGTTGGTTGGCCACGGCCAGTACCAGCGCGTCGAACAGCGGCAGTGCCGCGAGGCCCGCGCCGATAAATGCGCGCACCTGGCGCTGGCGGGGACGGGCCAGGTGATGCCAGTAATGCCAGCCGAGCCAGCCGATCCACAGCAGCAACACGGGCCAGAACCACAGGTTGGTCGAATGGATCGCCAGCACCAGCGGGCTGAGCATCAGCAGCAGCGGCAGGCGGCTGAGCAACTGGTTGTTGTGCTCGTGACGAGCGAGGTAAGTGAGCCCGCTGATATACACCCCCAGCAACAGCGCACACAGCCAGATCGGCTCCGGGGGCAACGCCAGACTGGCGGCGGCGGTGAGGTACAGCGCCGACCGGCACGCGCCCATCAGCCACACGCTGTGGGCGTATTTCTTGTGCAGCAGGTTGTAGCCGAGGATGCAGCCCACCAGCAGGGCGACGCTGGCGAGCAACCAGTGGGGGTCATCGATCAGCCGACTGAGGCCGAGCACCGCGAGTGCGGCCAGTGCCAGCAACAGCGCGGTGGCCAGGCCCACTTGCTGGCGGCTGACCAGGCCCAGGATGATCGGGCGCGGGTTGTGGTGCTGCCGGTCCCAGTCGGCGTCGATCAGGTCGTTGAGCAGCATGCCGGCCAGGTACAGCAACGACAGCGTGACGAGCAGCAATACCCACACCAGCGACGACGGTGGCGCCAGCGCGCCGGCGCTGCTGGCGAGCAGGGCCGCGGCCAGGGTATTGGTCCACACCGTGGGCAGGTTGGACACCCGGCCCAGGGTCAGCCAGGTTTTCAGGTGCCGGGGTGTCTGGCTCATTTGGCAAAACCCTCGTCCAGGGACAGGCTTGCGTCGCGGTAGCCGATGAGTCGGAGCAGTGCCCGTTCCATGCGCGCATCGTCGATGGCATGCAGGTCCACCGACTGGCCGATGCGGTTGAGCATCGGGATCGACAACTGCCCGCCCAGGTGCTGGCGGAACTCCTCCAGCCCGATCAGCACTTGGGAGCGGCCTTGGGCGTCTTTCAAGCCCAGCTCCGGCGGGCACAGGTTGAAACCGAGCGTGTGCAACAGCTGGATCAGCCGTTCGCAGTCGGTATCGCTCAACAAGCCCTGGGCATTGGCGTACAACCCGTCCAGGGCCATGCCCACCGCGACTGCTTCGCCGTGGCGCAGACGATGGTGGCTGAGGTTTTCCAGTTTGTGCGCGGCCCAGTGTCCGTAGTCCAGAGGACGACCGTTGCCCCGCTCGAAGGGGTCGCCGGCGCCGGTGATATGCCCCAGGTGCAGTTCGGCGCAACGGCGAATCGCGTAGCGACTGGCGGCGTGATCGAAGCGGGCGAGGTCGTCGGCGTGCTGCTCCATCCACTCGAAGAACGCCTGGTCCTTGATCAACGCGACTTTCACCGCCTCGGCCAGCCCGGCGATCTGGTCGCGGCGGGTCAGGCTGGTGAGCAACTGGAAGTCATTGATGACCGCCGTGGCCGGGCAGAAGGTGCCCAGCAGGTTTTTCTGGCCGAAGGCGTTGATGCCGTTTTTCACGCCGATACCGGCGTCGTTCTGCGCCAGCACGGTGGTGGGAATGCGGATCAGGCGAATGCCCCGGTGAAAGGTGGCGCAGGCGTAACCGACCGCATCCAGCACCGCGCCGCCGCCCAGGGCCAGCACATAGCAATGCCGGTCCAGGCCGTGTTGCAGCAAGTCGTTGTAGAGCTGTTGCAGCACCTGTGCCGTTTTGCTCGACTCGCCGGCGGGGACGGCAATGGGCGCGGTTTGCAGGTGCAGGTCGGTGTGGGCGGTGAAATACGCGTCGATCTGTTCCAGCAACTGCGGATTGCTGAGCAGCAACTGTTCATCGGCGAAGGCCATCACTGTTACCGGGCCGTGTTGCTGCGTGGTGAGTTGGCGATGCAGGCAGGGGTTGAGCGGGTCGAACAGGTGATCGGTGAACAGCACCGGGTAGTCATAGTTGACCGCGAAACGTCCACGCAAAGATTGCTCGGTGCCGCGTTTGCGCAAGGCCTTGAACAGGCTGTAGCCGGCGATGAACAGCGCCGGCAGCACCATGCTCGCGAGCAGGGTCACCAGCAGCGCGTTCTGTTCGACCAGGAACGTGCCAATCGTGGTGTAGGCCAGCGCCAGCCCGGCGTTGGCCAGGGTGGTCACCAGCAGAAAGGCGCGCAGCGGGTAACGTTGCATCCCGGCGGCGACCACCGAGGTTTCTGCCAGCACGGGTATGCCGCGCAGGCAGATCAACGACAGCGTACCCAGGCGGTACGCCAACTGTCCGGGCTGGCGCTGGTGCAGACCCAGTCGGCCGGACAGCAGGCGAAAATACCCGGCGCCCAGCGCATATCCGAGCCCGGCACCCAGGCACAACCCGATAAAGATCACCAGGTAACCGCCCAGGCTGCCCAGCATCGCCACCGCCAGCAGTGCGACCAGGCTCGACGGCACGGGCAATACCACATCCAGCGCGAGCAAGGCGATCAGCAGCAGGGCCAGGTTGAATGTCTGGGTGGGGGTGGCGGGCTGGTAGAAATCCAGGTGGGTGAGAAACGCTTGAATCTGTTGTTCGAACAACACAAAGCTGGCGATCACCAGCCCGGCGAAACACAACAACGACAGCCAGAAGTGCCCGGCCGGACCTTTTTGCGTGAACACGCGATACCACTGGCTGCGTTTCATCGAGCATCCCTTCTGAAGATAAAGACTGAGTTCCGTTTCAGTACTTAAAGCGAGATCGGGTGTTTTTCAGCGCGACAGAATCCTCCGCCGGAATGACCGGTGTTAAGTGCCCTTGAGTTCACGTGTTAAAGGTATTCATGAACGTAGCCGGTTGTGGTTTTTTTGCAAGTTCGCGCGGTTGCATCTGACTGAAGACAGACTTCGACCAATGAAATCGGGCGGATGAGGCGGTGGGGGAGGCGGATGTTTACTGCGTAATTACAATTAGTTGTATGGCTTTTTGCGTGGCGTCAATAACCCGTTGAGGCGCGGTCTGCAAGTAACAAGTTGGCCGGAAAGTACCTGGCAAGTGCCGTTACTCATTCAATGCCATATGACATATGGCTATATGCCATTTGCGGGAATTAGTTGTCGAGAACGATTCCGGATAAGTGGCGCTGGCGCATTCACAAGTTACCCTTCAACGGGGTCGCAGGTTTGGCGCTGCAATCGCTACTCAGGCCTCGTGTGATAAACCGTGTGGCGGGTGGGCATTGTTTAATCCGCCTTCAAAGCCTTTGCGGGAAGTCGATATGGCGTTGCCAGGGGGCGCGGGTTTTTATGGGGGCCGGTATCGGTATCCCAAAATAACTCGAAAATCCGGCCTGCCTTCCGGGACGGCCCGGATGGAGACGCCCATGAGACTTCTAACATCCGTGACGGTTGCCGCTCTTTTGTCGCTGCACACCGCCCTGTCATACGCTGCGATCGACGCCGCACCAGCCGGGCCCAAAGGCAGGATTTTGCTGGTGGCCTCCAGCGCCAACGTCCTCACCTTCAAGGAGGGCACACCGCACCCGACCGGCTACTTTGTCGACGAGCTGGCCGTACCGGCCCAAGCCTTTATCAAGGCCGGCTACGAAGTGGTGGTGGCCACGCCGGACGGTAACACTCCGGCCCTCGACGGGCGCTCGATTTCCAAGGAGTTCTTCAACAATGACGCGGCGCAGCTCGACCAGGCCCTGCGTTTTGTACTCACCAGCCCGGCGATGCAAAAACCGCAAACCCTGAGTCGTGTGGTGAAGGCCGGCCTGGACGGGTTCGATGCCCTTTACCTGCCCGGGGGCCAGGCGCCCATGGTTGATCTGATGCAGGACAAGGACCTCGGCACCGCGTTGCGCTACTTTCACGACCATCAGAAAGTCACGGCGCTGTTGTGCCACGCCCCCATCGCCCTCAGCGCCGCCACTCGCGATCCGGTGGCGTTTCGCAAGGCCATGGTGGCCGGCGACCTGGCCCGCGCCACGGCCCTCGCAGTGGCCTGGCCCTATGCCGGTTACCACATGACGGTACTGTCCAACGCCGAGGAAATCCCCACCGAAGCCGACATCGGCGGGCACTTGCAGTTCTACATGGCGGATGCATTGCAAGCCGCCGGTGCCCGCGTAACGGCGGCACCAATCTGGCAACCCTACGTCGTGTCCGACCGCGAGCTGATCACCGGCCAGAACCCGTTTTCGGATCATCAATTGGCCGAGGCGGTGCTGGCGGCGCTGGACAAGCAGGCCCGGCAGAAGACCGCTGTGCGTTGATGGGCCGAATCAAACCGCCACTCGTTCGAGTGGTGGTTTGTGGTGCGGTGATATCGCGCTCCTGACGGCATCACGCGATTCAGTCATAGGGCATCGTCATAAAATTTGCGGGTTGGAAACCATACCCTTGCAGGAAAGTTGAAATATCGGAGATTTGTTGAGGGGTAAGCGCAGGTGTCAACGAGATGACATTGAACACCTGAACGCCACCTGCGAAACAATGCCACTCGACCAGTGCGAAGTCGTCCGCCCAAACGTAGCGTGACGGGATGTTGATACCCCCGAATCCAAAAGGAGCGGCCCCGGGGCTCGGAGCAACGATATTGACGATCAAATCAGTGGCAATCAGGTTCAAGGGAATGGCTTGCACCTCGTACCATTTGCCGGAGGGTTTGGGGCCATACACGTCGACGGTGCCCACTGCCAGGGAAAACAGCGCAAACAGGCTTGGGAATGTCACCCTGGGCTGAGTAGCCAACAGCTGGGATTGCTCTGTGGCGGGGGTGCCACCATTCACCTTCTGGTAAACCCAGCGGTAGTAGGCGGCGTTTCCAAAGGGCAGATAAACCCTGAAACCCTGGGGCAAGCCTTTCAACGTGTTGACGATATGGGAGAGAGAAGCGATGGGCGGAGGGGGCGTGCAAGCCCCGTCACTGATAGCCGGGTCATTCCAGGCAAGGGGTTGGGCCGATACGAATGAAGTCATGGCGACAGCGAAAAGGCCGGCGAGCAAGCGGCGCATATTCATGTTTACCTCTGCGACCAACAGGACTGGTCTGCGAGATTAGCGGATCAGTGAATAGCTGTGACCTGTCAAAATTGACAGGTCATTGGTGCTTTTTCCAGACGGTGGCAGGGCTGACCGGAGGAGGGAACAACTTTTTCACCCAGCTCGGCCTGATGGTTCTGGTGGGGTGTCGGTCAGGAACGCGATCCTGATCGTCGAGTTTGCCCACACCCTGGCGCTCGAGTAACCGCGGGACATGTGCAATCTTTGCCGCGACCCGCCATTCGCCGCTGGACTTGCACCGCACAGACTAGGGAGAATGGTTTTTTGTGGCGTAAATGGAAGCTCCCATGACCGACAGTGCCCAGCGTGCCGCCAGCGACATCGACCTGATGACGGAAGTGGCCATGCTTTATTACCTCGACAACATCACACAGGAAGCCATCGCCAAGCGCTTCGACCTGTCCCGGGTCAAGGTCAGCCGGCTGCTCAAGCGCGCTCGTGATGAAGGGGTGGTGGAAGTACGGGTGTTGCAGCATCCGGCCTTGAATACGGAGCTGGAGCAGGCGCTGGTGTCGCGGTTCCAGCTGGACCGGGCACTGATCGCGGTCGATCACGCAGACCCCGACACCCAGCGCTCGGCGGTGGCCAGCCTGGTGGCCAACTACCTGAACCGCACGCTCGGCGATGGCATGATCGTCGCGGTCGGCATGGGCCGCAACGTCGGCGCCGTGGCCGACAACGTGTTTTTGCCGGTCACGCGCAACTGCACCTTTGTCTGCGCCATCGGCGGTTCGCTCAAGGCCGGCGAATACATGAACCCCGACCACATCTGCCGCCGCCTCGCGCTGCGCTTCGGCGCCGAAAGCGAAACCCTCTATGCCCCGGCACTGGTGGCCAACCACGAGTTGCACGGCATCCTGATGAACAACGACACCGTGCGCTCGACCCTCGACCGCGCTCGCCGCGCCGATATCGCCTTGATCGGCATCGGCGACATGAGCGAGAACAGCAACATGGTGCGAATGGGCTGGTTCTCGCCCCAGGAAATCGCCCAGGCGCGGGTGTCCGGCACGGTCGGCGACATGATGGGCTACGACTTCATCGACATTCACGGGCAGCCGGCGGTGAACGCCATACAGGGGCGGGTGATTGGCCTCACCGTGCCGGAGTTGGTGCGCATTCCCGATGTGGTGGCGATCGCCAGCGAGAACACCAAGGCGGCTGCCACGCTGGGGGCCTTGCGCTCAGGCGTGATCAACACCCTGGCGACGACGGTGTCGAACGCCTACACGATCCTTGCCCTGGATGACGCCACGCGCCGTTAGGGTCGCGACCTGAAGCTGTTCGGTTGAACGCCCGCAATGGTCATTGCCGACTGAAATTTTTTCAGCGGCGGCAGGAGGCTTTTTGTGGTGAGCAGGCTTGTCCTGCGCTGGGGCGCGAAGCGGCCCTGAGGCTTGAGAACCCGATTTACCTGTAGAAACGCGGGGGTCTTGTTGGGGCTGCTGCGCAGCCCGGCGCGGGACAAGCCCGCTCACTACAAGGACATCCGCGATTATGCTATCAGCCGGGCCTCGATTGATTCGGCGAGGTCGGTGAGGATCAGGCAGCAGGAGACCGCGCCGGCATCCAGCACCCCCAGGGAGCGCTCCCCAAGGCGGCTGGCGCGGCCGATTTTCGCCACCAGGTCGCGGGTGGAATCGCGGCCTTGGGACGCGGCGCTCTTCATCTGGCGCAAGGCTTCGCGGAATGACGCGCCGCCGGCCTGGGCCTGTTCAAAGGCCTCGACCGCCGGTATCAGCGTGTCCATCAGGCACTTGTCGCCCACGCCCGCATCACTGATGTCCTGCAATGAGGTGAGGCCGCCGCGCAGCAGCCTGGCGAAGGTCGCCGCGTCGATGGTGTCGCGGCCTCGCACTTCGTCGGCCATGCCGATGAACAGGCTGCCGTACAGTGGGCCCATCGAGCCGCCGATGCCTTCCATCAGCGCCAGGGTCAGCTCGTCCAGCGCGTCGGCCAGGGACAGCTCACGGCCCTCCAGGCTTTTGCCGCAGCGGGAGAACCCCTTGGCCATGTTGATGCCGTGGTCACCGTCGCCAATGGCGCCGTCCACTTCACTGAGGTACTCGCGG
Source organism: Pseudomonas sp. SDO524_S393 (assembly GCF_054071875.1). NCBI lineage: Bacteria > Pseudomonadati > Pseudomonadota > Gammaproteobacteria > Pseudomonadales > Pseudomonadaceae > Pseudomonas > Pseudomonas sp. SDO524_S393. The sequence continues at coordinate 35,055 of NZ_JBSVVZ010000026.1, forward strand.
TTGGCAACGATGACCGCCACCAGGCTGGTGACGATGGCGCTGCCGGTGTTGCCGGGAAAATGCTCGCTCATGCTTTACTCCGCCTGGGTCATGCCGATGGAACGGCAAGGTTGGTCGATCAGGGTGGTCAGTTCGGCGTCCAGGCCGAGCAGGGTCAGGGTCACGCCCATCATTTCCAGGGATGTGAAGTAATTGCCCACGTAGCACCGGTGGATGCGCAGGCCCTTGGCACGCAGTTGGCGTTCGACCTCGGCATAGAAAATGTACAGCTCCATCACCGGCGTGGCGCCGAGGCCTGAGACCAGCACCACCACGCTCTCATCCTGGGTGAAGTCGCGGTCGGCCAGGATCGGCGCGAGCATGCGCTCGGCCATGGCGGCGGCGGATTCCACCGGCACCACTTCGATGCCCGGCTCGCCATGGTGGCCGATGCCCAGTTCCATCAGGCCATCGGCGATCTGGAAGTTCGGTTTGCCCACCGCCGGAATGGTGCAGGGCGTCAGACCCACGCCGATGGAGCGGCAATGGTCCACGGCTTTCTGCGCCACGCGGATCACGCCGTCGAGGTCGTAACCCTGGGCGGCGGCGGCACCCCCGATTTTCCACATGAAGATTTCACCGGCCACGCCGCGTCGCTTGGCGATATCCGCCGGTGGCGCAGAGGCCACATCGTCGTTGGCCACCACGGTGCGAATGTTCATGGCTTTGCTGGCGGCCATTTTCATCGCCAGCTTCACGTTCATGTTGTCGCCGGCATAGTTGCCGTACAGGCATGCCACGCCCGCGCCCTGGTCGGCGGCGCGGAAGGCGTCGAAGAAACTCTTGGCGGTGGGTGAGGAGAAAATCTCGCCGACGGCCACCGCGTCCACCAAGCCGGGACCGACATAGCCCAGAAACGCCGGCTCATGCCCCGAGCCACCACCGGTGACAATGCCGACCTGGCCGGCGGGCGATGGCGTGCGTTTGCGAATGACCCGTGGGTTGCTCTCGTACTGCGCCAGTTCCGGGTGCGCCACGAGGATGCCGGTGAGCATGTCCTCGACCACCAGGTCCGGATCGTTGATGACTCGATTCATAGGGCGTTTCCTTGTTCTTATTCGTCTGGAATCGGATTACTGAATGCTGTAGCCGCCGTCGATCACCACGTTTTCCCCGGTGATCATCCGGGCCGCATCGCTGACCAGATACAGCACCAGGCCGGCGATTTCTTCCGGCTGGGCGAAGCGCCCCACCGGGATCTGCAATTTTGCCTTTTCGCCCAGCTCACCCGCCCAGGCCTGCTTGCCCAGGGCGGTCTCGACGATAGTGGGGGAGACGGCGTTGACGTTGATACCGTGGGCGGCCCATTCCATGGCCAGCACCTTGGTCATACCGACCACCGCGGCCTTGCTGGCGCAGTAGGCTACATGGCGATCAAGGCCAATCACCGCCGCTTGAGAGGCCAGGTTGACGATGCGCCCGCCGCCGTGTTCGATCATGTGTCGGGCACAGGCCTGGGCCACGAAGAAACTGGCCTTGAGGTTGATATCCAGCGTGGTGTCCCAGGCGCTTTCGCTGACCTCCAGCGCCTTGTCCAGCAGTGCCACGCCGGCACTGTTGATAAGGTAATCGATGTGCCCGAGCGTGGCGGCGGCCTGGTCCACGGCGGTTTGTACCGATGTCAGCTGACGCAGGTCGGCCACCACGCCCAGGTGGCCGGTGCCGAGGCTGGCAGCCACTTCGACCACTGCCGGATCGCGGTCGAGCAAGGCCACCCGGGCGCCACGCTCCACCAGCAAATTGGCACAGGCCAGGCCGATGCCGGCGGCGCCGCCGGTGATCACGGCGCAGCGGCCGGTGAGGTCGAACGCCTGGTTCCAGAAATTGGGCATTGCACACACTCCACTTAGCGTTTTTTCTTGCGCCAGACGTCGATCAGCACCGCGAGCACGATGATCAACCCCTTCGCCACTTGTTGGTAATACGAAGACACCCCGAGCAGGTTCAAGCCGTTGTTGATCACGCCGATCAGCAGCGCGCCGAACAGCGTGCCGACAATGCTGCCGGTGCCGCCGGACAGGCTGGTGCCGCCGATCACCACAGCGGCAATCGCGTCCAGCTCATACGACACGCCGGCCTGGGGTAGGGCCGACGTGGTCCGTGCGGCCAGCACCACGCCCGCCAACCCCGCCAACAGGCCGGAAATCACATACACCGAAAACGTCACCTTGCGCACACCGATACCGGAGGTGCGCGCGCTCTTTTCATTGCCGCCCACCGCGTACACGTAGCGACCATAGGTGGTGTAGCGCAGCACCATCCAGAAGATCAGCGCGACCACTGCAAAGATAATGATCGGCACGCCGATGGGGCCGAGTTTGCCGATGCCCATGGCCAGGAACGCATCCGGCAGGTCGGTGACCGGGCTGCCGTCGTTGAGGATAAACGTCATGCCCCGCGCCACGCTGAGCATGCCAAGGGTGGCAACGAACGGCGGAATACTCAGGTTGGCGACCATGAAGCCGTTGACCACGCCCAGCATGGCACCGGCGAACATGCCCGCGCTCACCGCCGCCAGCAGGCCGTAGCCCTGGGTGGCGACCAGGGCGCTGCACAGTCCGGCAAAGGCCAGGATCGATCCCACCGACAGGTCGATGCCCTTGGTGAGAATCACATAGGTCATGCCCACGGCGAGAATGCCGTTGATGGAGGTCTGGCGCAGGATGTCCATCCAGTTGCGCCAGGTCATGAAGTATTCGCTGGAAAACGCCATCACCACGCACAGCAGGATAAACACCAGCGGCAGGCCGAAGCGGTCGAGGGACAGGCGCAGGCGGTTGCGCGGCGCGGCAGTGACGGGTGCGGCAAGGACTTTACTGTTCATGAGGCAAGACTCAACAAGGCTTCCTGGGAAAGGGCGGTGTCGGTGCTGACGGTCACCAGCCGGCCCCCCTTGAACACCGCGATGCGGTCACTCAGGTGCAGCAGTTCCGGCGCTTCGGACGAGACCACGATGGCCGCGCCGCCGGCCCGCACGAACTCATCGAGCAGGTGATAGATCTCCTGTTTGGCGCCTTCATCGATGCCGCGCGTGGGCTCGTCGCACAACAGGCAGATGGGCTGGGTCGACAGGCATTTGGCGAGCACTACTTTCTGCTGGTTGCCACCGCTCATGGACTCCACCGGCAGGTCCAGGGACGAGACCTTGATGTGCAGGCGCTTGACCATGCTCTGCGCCAGGGCCTGTTCCTTGCGCGCATTGATCACTGACCAGTTCGACAGCTGTTTGTACGCCGACAGCGCGATGTTCGCCAGGATGCTGCCGCTGAGCACCAGGCCACTGTCCTTGCGGTCTTCGGTGACCAGCGACAGGCCGGCGCGGATCGCCGCCGCCGGGGTGCCGGTGGGCAGCGGGTGGCCTTGCAGGGTGGCGCTGCCGGCATCCGGCAGGGTGAGGCCGTACAGGCAGTTGAGAAATTCGCTGCGGCCCGAGCCCATCAGCCCATAGATGCCCAGGATTTCGCCCTGGCGCAGGTGCAGGCTGATGTCGTGGAATTCGCCGTTGCGGCTCAGGCCGCTGACCTCCAGGCAGGTGGTGGCGGCGCATTCACGCCCGACCTTGTGGTCGATGCGTTGCAGCTCCTGGCCGACGATGCCGCGCACCAGGTGAGCGCGGTCGATATCGGCCATGCGCCCGCTTTCCACAAAGGCGCCGTCGCGGAAGATGCTGTAGTCGTCGGCGATCTGCGCCAGCTCGCTGAGGCGATGGGACACGTAGATGATGCCGGCGCCACGGGCGGTGAGGCGGCGGATGGCCCTGAACAGGGTCTCGCGCTCGCCGATGGCCGAGGTGGGCTCGTCCATGATCATCACCTGGCAGTCATGGCTGAAGGCTTTGGCGATTTCCACCAGTTGGATCTGCGCCACGCTCAGGCGGTGCATGGGGCTGGTGGCGTCGACGTCGAACTCCAGGCTTTGCAGCAACTCGCGGGTACGCCGGTTCAGTTCCTTGCTGTCGACGATGCAGCCGGCGCGGCGCGGCTCGCGGCCCAGCCAGATATTTTCGGCCACCGTCATGTAGGGAATGGGTTCCAGCTCCTGGGTGATCATCGCCACGCCAGCGGCGAGCGCCGCGCCGGGACGGTCGAACTGCACCGGCTGGCCGTTGAGCAGGATGGTGCCGGCGTCACGCTGGGTGATGCCCATCAGGATACTGAGGAAAGTCGATTTGCCGGCCCCATTGCCGCCGCACAGGGCATGCACACTGCCGGCCCGCAGGGAAAGGCGCCCGTCGCGCAGGGCGGGAACCCCCGCATAAGCTTTGGAAACATGTTCAGCCTGGAGCAGTAATGGCGTGGCCATCGGTGTGTCCTCTTGCTGATTTTCTTATTAGGTATTTTTATCCAATAACCTGATCATATGATCGGATAGTGATCATATGTTTAAACTGCTTGAGCCGGTTTTGTCAATGGTCTGGCGCGATGCCTGCCGCTCGTTTTGTCGATTTTATGTGGGCCTGCCTTTAAATAAGCCTTGACAGCGACCTGTCCGCCATTCGCTAATGTTTGTGCATATTTTCATATAGTGATCATATGATCAAAAAGAATGGCGGCGGAGGAGCAGTGATGGGTGCACAAACAACGTTTTCGGTAGCCGTCGGATGCGATGAGGCGGGCTTCGAACTCAAGGAAATGCTCAAGCGGTACATCGAAACCCTGGGTTATGCAGTGCAGGATTTTGGCTGCCATTCCACCAGCCCGGTGCTCTACCCGGATATCGCCGTGGCCGTGGCCACGGCGGTGGAGGCGGGCGAGCAGCGCCTGGGCGTGCTGATTTGCGGCACGGGTATCGGCATGGCGATTTCCGCCAACAAGATCAAGGGCGTGCGCGCGGCCCAGGCCCACGACACCTATTCGGCCGAGCGCGCGCGCAAGAGCAACGATGCGCAGATTCTGTCCATCGGTGCACGGGTGATCGGGCCCGAGCTGGCCAAGAGCATCGTCAAAGTGTTTCTGGAGTCGGAGTTCGAAGCGGAGCGCTCCGGCAAGAAAGTCGAGCGCATTGCTGCGCTCGAGCAGGCGAACAGAGGGTTGCCGTCAGGTGATTGAGCCGGTTCAGAACACGGCTTTGACTTGCAAGCCCGGCACCAGCGCGTTGTCGATGTGGTTACTGGAAAACGCCCCCGGTTCGATGATGTATTGCACATCCGGGCGCAGGGTCAGCCAGGGTGTGGCCTGATAGCCGTAGCTGAGTTCGATCAGTTGTTCGGCATTGTTCAGGTTGGGGTAGTCGTTGCCGGCATTGAGCGCGGCCAGTTCCTGGGCCTCGCGGCTGCGCGGGTTGGGCACGGCCCGGCCATAACCCAGGGCCAGGGTGTCGCGGGGGCGGCCTGCGAACGGCGTGTACAGCACCACGCCGGCGCCATACCACTTGCTGAACGGCGAGGCCGCTTCACTGGCCGCCGAGTATTGGCCGAAGGCATGCAGCACGCGGCCTGCGGATGACGCCGAAGCCCATATCGCCTGATCGATCAGCAAGTAGTGACCGCTGCGTCCGCTGACCTCCTTGTTGCTGCCGATGCGTTTTGCGTCGGAGCTGTCGTAGTAATAGCCCAGCTTGTATTCCCCTGGCAGGCTGCCCGCGTGCTTGTAGATCAGCTCGATGGGCACCACGGTGCCGGTGGTGCGCTTGGGGCTCAGTGTCCAGGCGCGGCTGGAATTGCCGTTGCTGTCCGGGTCGACGTTGAAGGCCGCCACGCGCACTTGCCAGTTCGGCGAAAAGTCGTATTTCACCCGTGCACCCAGGCGCGCATTCGGGTAGTTGGTCCAGCCGCTGCCGCCGGACATGTTCAGCGGATGCCCGCAGAAACCGGCGTTCATGAAGTTGCACAGAATGCCGCTGTCCAGGCCGCCCAGGTCATTGCCCATGGCCATGTAGCCGAGCTTCAGGTTGAGCGCCGGGGTGAACAGGGTGCGCTCATAGCTCAGTTCGGTGAGGCGGGTGTAGAGGCCGCCGTAGTTTTCCTGGATCGGCAGGCGGTTGCCTACCAGGTCCTCGGACGCGCTGTTGCCGCGACGGTCGTTGAGGGTGATCTGGATGCGGTCGCCATGGTTGAAACCGTAGAGTTTGCCCAGGTCGAACTGCACGCCGAGCTTGAGGTTCTGCGAGTAGCGCGCCGAACGGTGCTGGCCACCGTGGGCGTTGTAGGCGGTTTCGCCGCTGTAGTCGCCGGTAAAGCGGATGCCTTGTTCGTCGAGTTCACGGCGCAGGCCGCCCCAGTCGCCGGTCAGGGTGGTGTCGCTGGCGCAAGCGGGCAGGGCGACGCCAAAGGCGAGGCCGAGCAACAGGCGCCCAAGGGGAAGAGAAGAAGAGGGGGTCATGCGGGTTATTCCAAAGCCGAAGGCGCGGTGCGTGCGCACCGCGCTTGAAGGGGGTTATGGCAATGCGTAAGCGATCACAAAGTCGCCACGGTCCGTGGACTGGCGTGCGCCGCCGGCGGTGATGACGATGTACTGCTTGCCGGTCTTGGGCGACACGTAGGTCATCGGGCCGCCCTGGCTGCCGACGGGCAGGCGGGCCTTCCAGATTTCATCGCCGTTGCCGCTGTTGAACGCGCGCAGGTAGAAGTCCTGGGTGCCGGCGATAAAGATCAGGCCGCCCTGGGTCGACAGTGTGCCGCCGAGTGTGGGCAGGCCGATCTTGATCGGCAGGTGCATGCGGATGCCCAAGGGACCGGTGTCTTCCACGGTGCCCACCGGCACTTGCCAGGCGATTTTCTGGGTCTTCATGTCGATGGCGGTGAGGGTGCCGAAGGGCGGCGCCTGGCACGGAATGCCGGCCACCGACAGGAAGCGGTTTTTGTTCACCGCATACGGCGTGCCCTTGAGGGGTACGGCGCCCATGCCGGTGTTCAGGGCTTCGCCACCGGACGAGGCCTGGGCCTTGTTCTGCGACGGGATCATCTGGATCCACAGGCCCAGGCGCATGTCGTTGACGAAGATGAAGCCGTGCACCGGGTCAGTGGAGAGGCTGCCCCAGTTCATGCCGCCGAGCGAGCCGGGGAAGCTCAGGGATTTGTCGGTGCCCGGCGCGGTGTACAGGCCGTCGTAGCGCATGCCCTTGAAGTCGATGCGGCAGAGCAACTGGTCGTACGGCGTGGCGCCCCACATGTCCGACTCGCTCAGGGTCTGTGCGCCGATCTGCGGCATGCCGACCGATTTCGGCTGGGTTGGCGAGTAGGGTTCGTTGGGGATGTTCGCGGCCTTGACCGGCACTTCCCGCACATCGGTCAGCGGCTTGCCGGTGGCGCGGTCGAGCACATAGATCTGCCCGGCCTTGGTGCCGATCACCACCGCCGGCACCGCCTTGTTGCCGCCCGGTGGCGTGAAGTCGATCAGGCTGGGCTGCATCGGCAGGTCGAAGTCCCACAGGTCATTGTGGACCGTCTGGTACACCCATTTTTCCGCGCCGGTGGAGGCGTCCAGGGCCAGCACCGAAGCGCCGTATTTGTGATTGAGCCGGGTGCGTTCCACGCCGTAGATGTCGGTGGACGAGCTGCCCATCGGCAGAAACACGGTGTTCATCTGCGGGTCGTAGGACATCGGCGCCCAACTGTTCGGTGTGCTGCGCACGTAAGTGCTGCCATCAGCCGGGGCATTTTTGTCCGCTGGGTTGCCTGGGTCGAACGCCCAGCGCATTTGGCCGGTGATCACGTCGAAGCCGCGAATCACGCCGCCGGGCATGTCGGTCTGTACGTTATCGGCGACGCGGCCACCCACCACCACGGTGGTGCCGGCCATCAGTGGTGCCGAGGACAACTGGTAGTAGCTGTCCGGCACATTGCCCAGGCCGGCTTTCAAGTCGACTTGGCCGTGGGTACCGAAGTCTTCGCAGAATTGGCCGGTGTCGGCATCCACGGCAATCAGGCGGGCATCGATGGTGTTGGTCAGCAAGCGGCGCTGGCACTGTGCGCCGGTCGGCACGCTGGCGGCCATGATCGGCGAGCTGTTGGGCTGGGTCGGCTGGGCGATCGGCGCGGTGGCGTCGAAGTAGGCCATGCCACGGCAACGCTGCCATACCGCCGATTGAGCGTTGATGGCGTTCTTCCACAGCTCTTTGCCGGTGTCGGCGTCGAGGGCGATCAGGTTGTTATGGGGCGTGCAGATGAACACTTTGTTGCCGATCTGCAACGGCGTCAGCTGGTCTTCGGCGCCGTTGCCGTCGCTGATGGCCACGTCGCCGGTGTGGTAGGTCCAGGCCACCTTGAGCTGGTTGACGGTGTCGCGGTTGATCTGGTCCAGCGCCGCGAAACGGCTGCCGCCTTCGGTGTTGCCGTAGTGCGCCCAGTCTTTCTGTGCGTTGGCCGGGTTCACGGCGGTCAGGCCAGGGCCGCTGCCGGTGGGGCGCACGCTGGGGTGGGCGATAAACATATTGCCTGCCGCCACCGCGACGCCGACCGCCAGTACGGCGGCAATCCCATAAGCGCCGCGCGCAGGCCGGTTGACCAGCAGCGGATAGACCAGCGCCACCACCAGACCGATGGCGGCGAACATGAACAGGCGCGAAAACAGTGGCCAGAACACCAGGCCCGCATCGGCGACGGCCCAGAGCGCCGTACCCACCAGAAACACCGCGAACAGCCACGCGCCCGCCGGTTGGCGCCGCGCAATCAAGGCGCCCGACAACGCCATCGCCGCGCCGCCGATCAGGAAGTACCAGGAACCGCCCAGGCTGACCAGTTTGATGCCGCCAGCGGCCAGCACGAGGCCGAGCAGGGCGATGATCACGCCCAGGCCCAGCAGTAAGAATCCAGAGGCGCCAGTCGCGCGCGTTGCTCGTTTCATATCGATAAATGCTCGAAGGTGAGAGGGCAAAGACGCGATTTTAGCAAGATAAGTAACTGGTTAGTACATTTAGCTCCGCAATAGACTATTACGGATACTGCGATGATAGGGTGTGGCTAAACGTCGCCTGAACCCGCAAGGACGACCCTGCGGGTTGGAACTGGCAAATGCGTACCTCGGCCGTGGGCGGGACTGAGATTCTCCAGAAGCCCACGGCGTAACCCGGCGTTCTGGCCTGGTTGCTCCAGAAACGTCGCCACACCGGCCACGCAGTCCAGAGCCCCAGGCGTGTGTCAGAACTTGAACCGGCCCACCAGCCCCTTGAGCTGACCCGAAATATCCGTCAACCGGCCTGAACCGGTCTGCGCCGAGTGGGCGAAGCTTTCGACCAGTTGTGCATCGGCATGGATCTGCGCGATGTGCCGGTTGATCTCTTCGGCCACCTGGTGCTGCTCCTCGGCGGCCGTGGCGATCTGGGTGTTCTGGTCGCGGATCGAGTCCACCGACCCACGGATCTTGTCGAAGCTGTCCCGGGCCTGCTGGATGCGCTCCACGCTGGTGTGCGACACCTGCAAGCTGCCCTGCATCTGTTGGGTGACTTCCTGGGTGCGGCGGGCGAGATTGCCCAACAGGTTATCGATCTCGCCGGTGGAGTCGGCGGTGCGGCGGGCCAGGGCGCGCACTTCGTCGGCGACCACCGCAAACCCGCGGCCCTGGTCGCCGGCGCGGGCGGCTTCGATGGCGGCGTTGAGGGCCAGCAGGTTGGTCTGCTCGGCGATGGAGCGAATGGTGTCGAGGATGGTGTTGATGTTTTTGCTGTCCTGCTCCAACTGCTGCATGGTCTGGGTCGAGCGTTGCAGGTCTTCGCTGAGCTTGAGCACGCTGCCGGTGGCCTCGCCGATATGCTGCTGGCCGTCGTGCACGTCACGGTAGCCTTCGTCGGCACTGGACGCGGCGGCGCTGCAGGAGCGGGCCACTTCGTTGGCGGTGGCGACCATCTCGTTGAACGCGGTGCTCACCAATTCCACCGCTTCGCGCTGGCGGCCGGCCGCCTGGTTCATGTTGCGCGCGACGTCGCTGGTATCGGCGGCGGCGGTTTGCAGGTCGGAAGAGGCATTGCCGATGCGCTGCACCAGTTGGGCGATCATGCTCAGGAACTGGTTGAACCAGCCCGCCAGGCTGGCGGTTTCGTCCTTGCCCTGGACCTGGAGTTGACGGGTGAGGTCGCCTTCACCTTCGGCGATTTCCTGCAAGCCGTCGGCAACCCCGCGAATCGGGCGCACGATCATCCGCGCAAAGCTCGCCCCGACGATGGCGAACACCAGCGCCAGCGCTGCGGCAATGGCGACGATCAGCCAGGTCAGGTTCGACGCCTGGGCCATCACTTCATCGCGCTTGATCAGGCCGATAAAGCGCCAGCCCAGGCCCTTGGAACTGACCACGTTGGCCATGTAGGCCACGCCGTTGATCTCGACCTGGGTCACGCCATCGCCGCCCTTGGCCAGCGCGGCGTAGTCAGGGCCCAGTTCGGCCAGGGGCTTGAAGTTGTGCTTGGCGTCGCTGGGGTCCACCAGCACGTTGCCGTTGGCTTCCACCAGCATGAGGTAGCCGCTGTCGCCCAGCTTGATGTTGCGCACCAGTTCGGTGAGTTGCTTGAGCGAAACGTCCAGCCCGACCACGCCCAGCAACTTGCCGTTGGCATCGTTCACCGTGTGTACGGTGCCGATCAGCGTGACGTCATCCGGTGCCCAGTAATAAGCGCCGGTGCGCACGGTCGTACCGGGTGCGGCCACGGCGGCCTGGTACCAGGGGCGAACGCGCGGGTCGTAGTTGGTCAGTTTGGTGTCGTCGGGCCAGCTGGCGTAGCCGCCATCGCTCAGCCCCAGGGACAGGTAGGCGGTGCTGGGGTGGCTCTTGGCAAAGCGATCGAAGATATCCAGCAGCTGATGGTTGGTTGGCGTCAGGGGAATTTGCTGCGCGTCGGCGCCGGCGTAGCTCTTCAGGTCCTTGGCGGCCACGATGCGTGGGTCCTTGGCCACAAAATCGACGTTCTGGCTGATGCCGTCGAAGAACTGCTGCATGCCGTTGTCGATCTGGCGGATCTCGCGGCCACTGCTATCGAGGAAGTTGGCCACGGCGCCTTCGCGCAGGTTGAGCACGACGAGTACGGCGACCAGCACGACAGGCAGGCACGCGATGCCCGCAAATGCCCAGGTCAGCTTCTGCTTGATATTCATGACTTCTCCCGCGGGTATTTATAGTTTTGGCAAGGAAAAAAAGGCTAGCGGTTAACGTCGCATGTGTTGTTATGAGGCGGTGCGGCCCATGCGTACATTCAGGTATCGACCGGGGCGACGGGCACTTTAGGGTGCAAAGAACCGGCAGACGAGCGGTCAACCGATCCGGTCGCCGCCCAGCGCATCGCGTTGCATCGACTGCAGGTTTTTCTCGATGGTTTCGCAGAGGGTTTCCATCTGGATCTGGTGCTCGCTGGAGTGAAACGGGCTTTGCAGGTCGGTGCCGATGCGTTCGATGGCCAGCAGCATGAACCCCACCACCGTGGACGCCAGCGGCGTGAACCAACCCAGGGATTCCACCAGGCCTACGGGTACGATCAGGCAGAACAGCGAGATGAACAGTCGCGGAAAATACACATAAGGGTAGGGCAGCGGTGTGTTGGCGATGCGTTCCATGCCGCCCTGGGCGTTGGACAGGTCCACCAGCGTCGACTCCAGCCGCGCCAGGCGGATGCTGTCCAGGTGACCGGCCTGGTATTCCCGCGCCAGCAGGGCGGCCGAGCCGGTGACGATATCGTTGGCAAAGTTGTTGGTGGCGCCGTTGCGCGCGAACTCTTCAGCGGGAATGAATGCGCGCACTTCTTCGGGACACGGCTCGCCCTTGAGGTGCGCTGCCAGGCAGTTCACATAGGCCACATGGCGGCGCAGCAGCGTGGCCTTGACCGGGTTGACCTCGCCGCCGGTGTCGTCCAGCAAGGTCAGCACCTGACGGGCGAAGCTGCGTGAATTGTTGACCATCGCCCCCCACAACGTGCGGGCTTCCCACCAGCGGTTGTAGGCGCTGCTGTTGCGGAAACTGATCAGCACCACCAGCGCCGAACCCAGTAACGTGAGGGGCATCAGCGGCAGGTTGATCTTGGCGTTGAGAAACAGCATGAAATCCACCGTGACGGCGATATCCCACAGCAACAGCCAGAACAGGGCCCAGCCTACGTAGCCCAGGGTTTTGATGATCAGGCGGTATTTTTCGACGATGGTGGCTTTCAAACGAGGACCTCGCAATAGGCGGTAAGCAACAGTGCCTAAGCTCGGACGCGGGTTTGGGGGCAAAGGTTCGTTTGCAAGGCAGCCCGCCGGAGCAGGCTGGCGCAGGCCGGGTTATTTCTTGTCGAGCAAACGAATGAGGGTGTCCACGGGTGTTGCAAACGGAATGTCAGTGCCGGTCGCCGGTTGCGTGGCCCTGAAGATGCTTTCGAGGATTATTTTACGGTCGGCGTCGGCGGTCAGTTTTTCCTCCAGCATCAGCGACAGGTAGGTCTCGATGAAGATCACCCGTTCGTTGGCATCCAGCGCGCAATGGGAGTGGGTGTTGTATTGGCGCAAGGCCAGGCGGATCAGCACGCTGCACAAGGCCAGCAACAAAGCCGCGCCCACCAGGTTGGTGAGGGTCGTGGCCAGTTCGAGGCCACCGGCGCTGGCGGTGTCGACGATGATGGTCTTGGCGACGGGTTCGGTTTTGGCGGCGTCGGCCAGTGCCTTGTCGACGGCGGCAGTGGTCGGCGTTGCAGCTTGTGCGGGAGCGCTGGCCACGTTGTGCGGGGCCGTGTCCCGGGACATGTTGGCGATGCCGCCCATGGCGTAGTAACCAAACACGATGGCCACGGTCAGGACCATTGAACCGATGACCAGCTTGAGGCTGGAAGCCTTGCTCTGCTTGTGGTCGGCAGCTCGTTTTTTCCAGTACTCCACCGCTTTGGACAGGTCGACCTGGCTGGTGTACAGCTCTTTGGCGTTGACCAAGTGTTGCTCGGCGGCATGAATCGAGCTGGAGGCATCGGCCTTGAGGGTTTTCAGCGTGGCATGGAATTTCCTCAGGCGGTTGACCATCAGCTTCCTGGCCTTGATGGCCTTGGCTTTCTGGGTGTCTTCCAGCGTGTTGATGCGGGCTTTTGTCTCTTTGTCGAGTACGTCCAGTTTGTTCAACTGGCTGGTGATCGAGTGAGCGCGAATGGAGAGTTCCATGAGTCGGTCACGGGCTTCCTTGCTGTCCGAGTCTTCGGAAAATGCTTGAATCCCGGCGGCATGCCCGGCGATTTGCTGGGCCATGGATTTTTCGTAGGCGAAGTTTTCGTCTCGTAAGAGGTCCTGAATCATCGGTACTTTGCCGATCAGTTGGCGCGGGTCGGGCGCGAGAAAGATCAGGGCAAAGGTCGCCGTGATATCGCCGAATTTCTCCCGCGTGTTCTTGATCAACTGGCCAGTACGGGTCTCTTCATCGAGATAGATAAGGGAGGGCGTCTTTGTCCCGTCAGGCGACATGCTTTGAGGATCATGGCGGTAGAAGTCAACGATGGGATCATGAACAAGCGCCTCGAACAGTTCAGGGTTGTAGCTGGACAATTCGGGGCAGTGTTTTACCCATTGAAATCTGGGGTTCAGCCAGTCGAGTTGGGCAAGGATTCGTCTGGTCGATTCAGGGCTATTAGAAAAGGGGGAAAGAGCCATCTTTACTGTGCGCCATTCCATTGATGATTGAGTGATGGCACTTTAGCACTGACGACCGCCTCAGGTCTCACCGCAGTGGGCTATCCCGGCAGGCCAGACGCTTCATACAACGCCCGATAAGCCTTTACCAATTGCTCCAGACTGAACGCCAGGTTGCGCCCACTGGGGTTGGGCAGCACCCATACCCCAGCACCGCCGAAAGACTGCGGCTGCAAGCCCCAGGCAATCTCGCGCCGGCCCGACAACGCGCTGTAGCCGGCCTTGCCCAGGAAGGCCACGAAGCGTGGCTGGCAGCGTCGGATTTTCTGTTCGAACGCCGCTGCGGCCTGCGTGAACTCATGCCGCGCCAACTCGCCTGCGCTCGCCGTCGGGCGCTCCACCACGGTGGTCAGGCCGCATCCGTAGTGCAGCAGTGTGGGGCCGTCCTCCGGGCGGATTTCATGGGGAGTGAACCCGGCCAGGTGCAAGGTGCGCCAGAAGCGATTGCTGCGATTGGCAAAGTGCTGGCCGAGGGCGGCGGAGCCTTTGCCGGGGTTGATGCCGCAGAACACCACGGCCAGGTGGTCGGTGAGGATGTCGTCGAGGCGGTCGTTCATGTCGGCTCTACCTGCAAGTGGTTGAGCAGCCACGCCGTGAAACTGCGCGCCAGCGGGTCGTGCTCGCTGTCGCGGTGGGTCAGCAACGCCCAGCTCGGGCCGCGAATCGTCGCCTCGACCAGCGGCGTGAGCAATCCGTCTTTTTGCGCCTGACGGCTCAGCAGCTGGCTCACCAATCCAATCCCCAGGCCGGTACACACGGCATCGAGCAACAGGCCGGGATCGGAAAAATTCAACCCCTGATCCTGTTGACCCACGTCGACCCCGGCCTCCACCGCCCAATGGCTCCAGTCCATTTCCCGTTCACCGTGCAGGGTGGTGCGCTGCGCAGCGGGCGTGTCCAGCAGGCGTGGATGGCAGGCCGGGAACAGACGGTCGGCATGCAGCACCTTGAAGCTGCATTCGGCCTGGGAGCTGATGTCGTCGCGCACGGCCAGGTCGATGGTCTGGCTGGCCATGTCGGGCACTTCGTCGGTGCTGAAGATCCACAGGTCAACCTCCGGGTGTTGCCGGCGAAAATCCGCAAGCCGTGGCAACAGCCAATGACGCGCGAAGGTCGGGGTGGTGTTGAGTACCAGTTGATTGGGTTTGCGGTATTGCCCCAGGCGCCGTACGCCCACGGCCAATTGCTGCAACAGGGCCTGGGTGGTGCTGAGGAAATCATGCCCGGCGTCGGTCAGGCTCACGCTGCGCCCGCTGCGGAAAAACAGCGGCTGTTCCAGGTACGCCTCCAGGCTGCGGATCTGCTGGCTGATCGCCGATTGGGTCAGGTGCAGTTCCTCGGCGGCCTTGTGGAAGCTGCCCAGCCGGGCCGCAGCTTCAAAGCCGCGCAGGGTGCCGAGGGGCGGCCAGTGGTGGAGCATGCTGATAAGTTCCTCTAATCAGTTTTGTGCAAAATCCATCGTTTGTCCGGCGTTTTAACCCGCCATAGCATGTACGCCAAGACTCCGTGGGCAGTTTTCACTGAACACAATGACTTAATTGATGGGGACTTGTCATGCAGCAGAATGCAATGCAAAGCAATGGTTGGTGGATGCCTGCGGAGTGGGCCCGGCATGCGGCGACCTGGATGGTCTGGCCGCATAACCGCGCCTTGTGGGAAACCACCTGGGGCGTGACCCTGGCCCAGGTGCAGCAGGATTTCGCGCGGGTCGCCAATGCGATCGCCCGCTTCGAACCGGTGAAAATGGTGGTCGATCCGTCCGCCGTTGCCGGTGCCAGGGCCTTATGCGCGCCCGGCATCGAACTGATCGAACTGGCCGTCAACGACAGCTGGTGCCGTGATTCCGGCCCGACTTTTGTCTGCCACCCGCAACAGGGACTGGCGGGTGTGAGCTGGCGCTTCAATGCCTGGGGCGGCAAGTCGGCCCATGACCTGGACGAAAGCCTGGCACGCCGGGCGCTCAATCACCTGGGGCTGGAGTGCTTCGGTACGCCCCTGAGTAACGAAGGCGGGGCGATCCATGTGGACGGCGAGGGCACGTTGATCACCACCGAGTCCGTGTTGCTCAACCCCAACCGCAACCCCGGTGTGACCAAGGCCGAGATGGAGGCGATTTTTGCGCGGCTGCTGGGCATCCAGAAGACCATTTGGCTGCCCGGCGACCCAGGCTACGTCACCGGCGACATGACCGACGGCCATGTCGATGGGGTCTGTGCATTCGCCCGTCCCGGTGTGCTGCTGGTCGATGCGACCCATGATCAGCGCTCTGTCTACGCCGAAGTGGTGCGGGAAAACCGCCGCGCCCTGGAACTGGCCACCGACGCCCATGGCCGGCGCTTCGAGCTGATTGAATTGTATGAAGCCACCGACGCGGTCGACACCGAAGCCGAGGTGTTCTGCGCGTCCTACACCAACTTCTACATTGCCAACGGCGCAATCATCATGCCGGCCTATGGCGTTGCCGCCGACCAGGTGGCGGCCGACGTTTTGGCCGGGGCGTTCCCGGGGCGTGAGGTCGTGCCGGTGCAGATCAACCACCTGGCCCATGGCGGTGGCGGCGTGCACTGCATCACCCAACAACAACCTGCGTGGGTGAAGCCATGAGCCTTTTGACCATTGCGACAACCCAGATGCCCTGCACCTGGGACCTGCCGGGCAACCTCGATCGCGCCGAGCAGTTGGTGCGGGAGGCGGCGGCGCAAGGTGCCCAGGTGATTCTGTTGCAGGAACTGTTCGCCACGCCGTACTTCTGCATCGAGCAGCACCACAAACATCTGGCATTGGCCGAGGAGTACCCGCACAGCGGCGTGCTCCAGCGCTTCGCCGCGTTGGCCAGGGAACTGAGCGTGGTGTTGCCCTTGAGCTGGTTCGAAAAAGCCGGCAACGCCTTCTTCAACTCCCTGAGCGTGGCGGATGCCGACGGACGATTGCTCGGCGTATACCGCAAGACGCATATCCCGAATGCCATCGGCTATCAGGAGAAAGAGTATTTCAGCCCCGGCGACACCGGTTTTCGCGTGTGGGACACCGCCTTCGGGCGCCTGGGCGTGGGCATCTGCTGGGACCAGTGGTTTCCCGAAACCGCCCGCTGCCTGGCGTTGCAGGGGGCCGAAGTGCTGCTGTTTCCCACAGCCATCGGCTCGGAACCCGGCTCTGCCACCCTCGATTCCCGCGACCATTGGCAGATGACCATGCGCGGTCACGCGGCGGCGAACCTGCTGCCGGTGGTGGCGGCCAATCGCGTCGGGCGCGAGGTGGCGACTACCGACCCCGCCCTGCACATGGACTTCTATGGCTCGTCGTTCATCTGCAACCACAAGGGCAAGCTGCTGGCCGAAGCCGACCGCGACAGTACCGGCGTGCTTGTGCACCGCCTGGACCTGGCCGCCATGCGCGAAGACCGCCTGACCTGGGGCATCTTCCGCGACCGTCGCCCGGAGATGTACGCCGGCCTGCTCACCCTGGATGGACGCCCCTCATGAAACGCCTATTGAGTTGTGTGCTGATGCTCGCGAGTGCCGGCGCCCTGGCCGAAGACAAAACCCTGAGGCTCTATAACTGGGCCGACTATTTTGCCGCCGATACCCTGGCGAAGTTCACGGCCGAGACCGGTATCCAGGTGATCTACGACGTGATGGACGGCAGCGAAACCCTGGAGGCCAAGTTGATGACCGGCGGCAGCGGCTATGACTTGATCTTTCCGGGCGACACCGTGGCCGAGCGCCTGATGCGCGCCGGCGCCCTGCAACCGCTGGACCCCGCCCGGCTCACGGCACTCGACGACATCGAACCGGGTTTGCAGAAGCTGCGCACTCACTATGCCCACTCGAACAAGGCCACGGTGCCCTACACCTGGGGCACCATCGGCCTGACCTACAACACCCGGCAGATCGAACAGCGACTGCCGAATGCGCCGGTCAACAGCCTCGACCTGTTGTTCAAGCCGGAGCTGGCGGCCAAGTTTGCCGATTGCGGTATCTCGCTGATCGACTCGCCGGACGAAGTGCTGGCGGTGGTTCTCAACTACCTGGGCCGCGACCCGCGCAGCGCCAAGCGTGAAGACCTGGCCGCCGCCAGCGAGCTGTTGCTCAAGGTGCGTCCATTTATCCGCAAGTTCCAGTCGCAGCCGGTGACCGACCTGGTCAACGGCAACCTGTGCCTGTCCCTCGGCTACAGCGGCGACATGACCCAGGCTCAGCGCGCCGCCGATGCCGCCGGCAAAGCGGTGACGTTCGGTTATCACATCCCCCGTGAAGGCACCACGGTGTGGATGGACACGCTGGCCATCCCGGTCGACGCGCGGCACCCGGACTACGCCTATGCGTTCATCAACTTTGTGATGCGCCCGGAAAACATGGCCGCCATCACCAACCTCACCGGCTACCCCACGTCCAATGCCAAGGCACGGCCCGCCGTGGAAGCGAGCCTGCGCGACAACCCCGATATCTACCCGGATGAGGCCACCTTCGACCGGTTGATCGCCGGCAAGGACATCCCCCAGGCGGACATGCGTGCGCGTATGCGGGTGTGGACTAAATTCAAGACACAGCAATGAACGATGCTTTTTGTGGTGAGCTTTTTTTGTGATGAATGGTTTTTGTGTTCGCAAGCTTTTTTGTGATGAATGTTTTTTGGTGTTCACAAGTTTTTTTGTGATGAATGTTTTTTGGTGTTCACAAGTTTTTTTGTGATGAATGGTTTTTTGTGTTCACAAGCTTTTTTGTGGTGAGCGGGCTTGTCCCGCGCTGGAGTGCGTAGCGCTCCCGTTTTTTGGGGTTGCTACGCAACCCAGCGCGGGACAAGCCCGCTCACCACAGAAGCCCGCTCACCACAGAAAATCCAGTCACTCCAATCAACCCCCTTTTGATCCAGCCCCTAGCAAGAGAACACCATGCCAACCCGTCGCACCTTCCTCAAACACGCCAGCGTGGTCTGCGCCATGACCCTTCTTTCGACCCCGGTACGCGCCGCCGTCAAAGGCCGTTTCTACATGCCCGACGAGGGCGAAACACATCGCCAGGCGTTTATCGCCTTTGGTGCCCAGGACGCCATCTGGGAGGACTTCACCGCCGACGTGCAAGCCGCTCTGGGCCGGATCGCCCGTGCGATTGCCGAGCACGAGCCGGTCACGGTGTTTTGCCGCGAGGACGAGCGCGGTCTGGCGGAGCAGCACTGCGGCACGCGCAATATCACCTTTGTGGAAACCGAGCTGGATGACATCTGGATGCGCGACACCGGCGCCAATTTCGTCATCGATGGCACGGGGGGCGAGGGCGCGGTGGATTTCAATTTCAATGGCTGGGGCGACAAGCAGCAGCACGCCGACGATGCGTTGCTGGCCGGGCAGGTCGCCGAACACACCGGGGTGCGTCACCTGCGCAGCGAACTGGTGGGCGAGGGCGGTGCCATCGAGGTGGACGGCCTGGGCACCGGGATCATGACCGAGAGCAGTTGGATCAACCGCAATCGCAACCCCGACTGGACCAAGGCCGAGGTCGAGGCCGAACTCAAGGAGCGCCTGGGTCTGCGCAAAATCATTTGGTTGCCGGGCATCAAGGGCAAGGACATCACCGACGCCCATGTGGATTTCTACGCACGCTTTGTCTCACCCGGCGTGGTGCTGGCCAACCTGGATACCGACCCGGCGTCCTACGATCACAAGGTCACCCTGGCGCACCTGGAGATCCTCAAAAAGGCTACCGACGCCGATGGCCGCCCATTGCAGGTGCACACCGTGTCGCCGCCGCTCAACCCGCGCAACAGCAAATTCAGTCGGGGCAACCCGGACTTCGCCGCGGGCTATATCAATTACTTCGTGATCAACGGCGCGGTGATCGCGCCCGAATTCGGCGACCCGGTGGCCGACCGCAAGGCGCTGGAGCTGCTGTCCCGGTTGTACCCGGGGCGCAAGGTGGTGCAACTGAACATCGACGCGATTGCAGCGGGCGGCGGCGGCATCCACTGCGTGACCAGCCATCAGCCGCTGGCCTGATCGTCCTTGGCCAGCAGCACTTGGGCAAAGTCATCGGAGGCAATGAAATCGAGGGTCTGGCGCAACTGTCGGGCCGCATCCTGGCCGAACGCCTGATCGAAGCGTTCGGCCATTTTTTTCGAGATGCGCTTGGCCGCCGCGTGGGTGCGCAAGCCTTCTTCTGTGAGCAGCACGCGGCGGCTGCGGCGGTCCAGTTCGTCCACCTGCAACGCCACCAGGCCATCGCGCACCAGCGGCTTGAGGGTGTGGCCGAGGGCGGACAGGTCCATCACCAGGCTTTGCGCCAACTCGCCCATCCTGGGGGTGCCGCCGGCCCTGTCGATGTGGTTGAGCACCGCCCACTGGGTTGCCTTGAGCCCGCAGGACGCGAACGCCTCGTCATAGATCTGGCCCAGGCGGCGTGATGTGCGGCGCACGGCACCGTTCACGCAGGTGCTGGGGCTCTCGGTGCAAGGTGCAGCAGATTTCACGGGCGATACTCTCTGAAACAAAAAAACGACGGGATGATTATGCCTGCGAAGCCTCTCAGGACAAGGCTTTTCAGACCGAAGATGAATACTGAGACAGCTTGAAACAAAATAGTTGCGTATGCCTCTAAAATCGATATCGTGGCATATGCCTCTTTGTGACCGGGACGTCGTTGCAGTGGTTTCCCTCGGGTTGCACGTGGGGTGAGGCGGGAACATGGCAAGGCGCCGTCCCGGGCGGCCTGCCGGCTTGATCGTTCAACTCCCTGTCTGGATCCCACCCTATGCTGAGCCTTGTGCGCATCGCATTGCGGCGCCCTTATACCTTTCTGGTCTTGGCCATTTTCATCCTGATCATCGGCCCGCTCGCCGCCTGGCGAACGCCCACCGACATCTTTCCGGAGATCCGTATCCCGGTCATCGCCGTGATCTGGCAGTACACCGGCCTGCCGCCCGACCAGATGGCCGGGCGTGTCACCTCGCCGTTCGAGCGGGTACTGACCACCACCGTGAACGACATCCGCCATATCGAAGCGCAGTCGCTGACGGGCTACGGGATCGTGAAGATCTTCTTCCAGCCCGGGGTCAACATCAGCACCGCCAACGCCCAGGTGACGTCGGTGTCCCAGGCGATCCTGCGGCAATTGCCGCCCGGCACCGTGCCGCCGCTGGTGCTCAACTACAGCGCTTCCACCGTGCCGATCGTGCAACTGGCGCTGTCGGGGGCGGGCCTGAGCGAGCAGCGCCTGGGCGACATCGGCCTGAACCAGGTGCGCCTGATGCTCACCAGTGTGCCCGGCGCGGCCTTGCCATACCCGTTCGGCGGCAAGAGCCGCCAGGTGCAGATCGACCTCGATTCGGCGCGCATGCAGGCGCGCGGGTTGTCGGCGCAGGACGTCGCCACCGCCCTGGCCACCCAGAACCTGATCACCCCGGTGGGCACCCAGAAGATCGGCAGCTACGAGTTCAACCTGCAACTCAACAATGCGCCGTCGGACTTCCACGACCTGGAAAACCTGCCGATCAAGACCGCCGACGGCACCACGGTGCTGATCCGCGATGTGGCCACCGTGCGCGACGGCAACCCGCCGCAAAGCAACATCGTGCACGTCAACGGCAACCGCTCGGTGCTGCTGCCGGTGCTCAAGACCGGTTCGGCATCGCCCCTGGGCGTGATCGCCGGCATCAAGGACAAACTGGCGGACAACAAAGCCGCCTTGCCGCCCAACCTGAACATCGACCTGATCGGCGACCAGTCGCTGTTCGTGCGCTCGGCCATCAGCGGCGTGGCCCGTGAAGGCTTGATCGCGGCGGCGCTGACCAGCCTGATGATCCTGCTGTTCCTCGGCAGCTGGCGCTCGACGGTGATCATCGCCACCTCGATTCCCCTGGCCATTCTGGCGTCGATTGCCACCCTGTCGGCGCTGGGCGAAACCCTCAACATCATGACCCTTGGCGGCCTGGCCCTGGCGGTGGGCATCCTGGTGGACGACGCCACGGTGACCATCGAGAACATCAACTGGCACCTGGAACAGGGCAAGCCGGTGGAAACCGCGATCCTCGACGGTGCCGCGCAGATCGTCACCCCGGCGTTCGTGTCGTTGCTGTGTATCTGCATCGTGTTCGTGCCGATGTTCTTCCTCGACGGCGTGGCGCGGTTCCTGTTCGTGCCCATGGCCGAAGCGGTGATCTTCGCCATGATCGCCTCGTTCATCCTGTCGCGGACCCTGGTGCCAACGCTCGCCAACTACCTGCTCAAACCCCACGTGCACGGCGAAGACGGGCATGCGCCGTCGCGCAACCCGCTGGTGATGTTCCAGCGCGGTTTCGAGCGGCGTTTCGAAGCCTTTCGCAGCCATTACCACAGCGTGCTCGACAGTGCCTTGCACCATCGCCGCACGGTGGTGATCGGCCTGCTGGCGTTCGTGGCGCTGTCGTTCGCGCTGGTGCCGTTTTTGGGCCGCAACTTCTTCCCTGAGGTCGATTCCGGCCTGATCCTGCTGCACGTGCGCGCGCCGGTGGGTACGCGGGTGGAAAGCAATGCGCACCTGATCGCCGGGATCGAAGACGCGATCCGCCGCAAGATCCCCGCACAAGAGCTCAAGGCGCTGGTGGATAACATCGGCCTGTCCATCAGCGGTATCAACGTGGTGTACAACAACACCGGCACCGTGGGCTCCCAGGACAGTGACATCCAGATCAGCCTGAACGAAGGCCATCGCCCGACCGCCGAGTACATGCGCGAACTGCGTGAAAGCCTGCCCCGGGAGTTCCCGAGTGCGGTGTTTTCGTTCCCGGCCTCGGACATCGTCGGGCAGATCCTCAACTTCGGCTCGTCGGCACCCATCGATCTGCAAATCACCGGCAACAACCTGGCGGCCAATTTCACCTATGCCAGCACCTTGCTGCGCGAGATCCGCCGGGTGCCGGGGGTGGTGGATGCGCGCATCCAGCAGTCGCGGCAATTGCCCACTTTCAATATCGACGTGGACCGTACCCGTGCGCAGTTGGTCGGCCTCACCGAGCGCGATGTGACCAACAGCCTGGTGGTCAACCTGGCCGGTTCCAGCCAGGTGGCGCCGACGTTCTGGCTCAACCCAGCCAACGGCATTTCCTACCCGATCGTGATGCAAACCCCGCAATACAGCCTGGAAAGCCTGGCCGCGCTGCATAACTTGCCACTGAGCGGCGGCAGCGGGGCGGCGGCAGACCAGACCCTCGGCGGCCTGGCCACGATCCAGCGCAGCCACAGCAACTCGGTGATTACCCAGTCGGATATCCAGCCGGTGGTGGAAGTGCTCACGGCCATCCAGGATCGCGACCTCGGTGCCGTGGCCGCCGACATCCAGAGGATCATCGCCGCCCACGCCGGTGAGGTGCCGACCGGTTCCAAAGTGCTGTTGCAGGGCCAGGTGCAAACCATGAACGCGGCGTTCAGCGGCTTGCTGTTCGGCCTGTTGGGCGCGGTGGTGCTGATCTATCTGCTGATCGTGGTCAACTTCCAGTCCTGGAGCGACCCGTTCGTGATCATCACCGCGTTGCCGGCGGCCCTGGCGGGCATCGTGTGGATGCTGTTCGTCACCCACACGCCGTTGTCGGTCCCGGCCCTGACCGGGGCGATCATGTGCATGGGCGTGGCCACTGCCAACGCCATCCTGGTGGTGAGTTTCTGCCGCGAACGCCTGGCGGTGCACGGCGATGCGGTGCAGGCCGCGCTCGAAGCCGGCTTCACCCGGCTGCGCCCGGTGTTGATGACCGCCATCTCGATGATCATCGGCATGGCGCCCATGGCCCTAGGCATCGGCGAGGGCGGCGAGCAGAACGCGCCGCTCGGGCGTGCGGTGATCGGCGGCCTGATGTTTGCCACCATCGCCACCTTGATACTGGTTCCGCTGATTTTCAGTCTTGTCCACGGGCGTCGTCAGCACGCCACGCGTGTGACCACCGTTAGCGTAGGGGTTTGACATGTCCGTTTCCAATTCTCAACCGAAGTCTTCCCGTGGCCTGCTCTGGCTGATCGTGGGCGGGGTGGCGGTGGTGGTGATCGTCGGGGTCGGCCTGGGCGTGCGCGCCAGTGAGTCCCGCGACCTCAAGACCTGGACCGACGCCCAGGCATTGCCCAGCGTCAACCTGATCAAGCCGGTGGTGCAGGCCCAGGGCCCGGTGCTCAATCTGCCGGGGCGCATGGAAGCCTATGCCCGCGCGTCGATCTTCGCCCGGGTCAACGGCTACCTGAAGTCCTGGAATGTCGACATCGGCACCCGGGTCAAGGCCGGGCAAGTGCTGGCCGAAATCGACACCCCGGAACTCGACCAGCAACTGTTGCAGGCCCGCGCCACGCTGGCCTCGGCCCAGGCCGATGCGCACCTGGCTGAAACCACCGCCAAACGTTGGCAGGCCATGCTGGCCAATGACTCGGTGTCGCGCCAGGACGTGGACGAGCGCACCGGCGACCTGGCCGCCAAGCAGGCGCGGGTGGCGGCGGCCAGGGCCAATGTCGAGCAACTGGTGGCGACCAAGGGGTTCCAGCGCCTGGTCGCACCGTTCGCCGGTGTGGTCACGGCGCGCAGTACCGATGTGGGCGCGCTGATCAGCGCCGGGGGCGGCGCCGGCAAGGAGTTGTTCGCAGTGGCCGACGTCAGCCGCCTGCGCGTGTATGTGCAGGTGCCGCAGACCTTCTCGCCACAGATTCGTGAAGGCACCACCGCGCGCCTCAGCGTGCCGGAATATCGCGGCGAGACCTTCACCGGCAAGGTGATTGCCACCGCCGACGCGGTCAACGCCGCCTCGGGCAGCACCCTGGTGCAATTGCTGGTGGACAACCCCGGCGGTCGCCTGCTGCCCGGCGGTTACACCAGCGTGCAATTCGACCTGCCGGTGCAGGCCGATGTGCTGCGGGTGCCATCCAGTGCCCTGGTGTTCGATGACCATGGCATGCGGGTCGCCACCCTCGACAGTCAGGACCACGTGCAATTCAAGACCGTGAGCATTGCCCGCGACTTCGGTGACAGCGTCGAAATCGCCAGCGGCCTGCAAGCCGCCGACCGGGTGATCGACACGCCACCGGACGGCCTGGCCGATAACGACGCGGTGCAACTGCGCGTCGCTGCCGCTGAGGTCAAACCCCATGGCTAAGCGCACGTTTCTGGGCTTGCTCGCCACCCTGAGCCTGGGCGCATGCTCCCTGGCGCCGCCGCTCAAGGTGCCCGAAACCCCGTTGCCGGCGCAGTTCCACACCCAGGGCCCGTGGACCCTTGGCGCGCCGAACGACCAGGCCAGCCGCGACGGCTGGTGGCAGGTTTACAACGACCCGCAACTGGATGCGATGCAGCAACAGTTGTTGCGCAACAACCCGGACCTGAGCGCGGCGCTCGCTCACTATCAGCAAGCCCAGGGTTATGTCGCGCAGGCGCGTTCCGGGCTGTTCCCCAAGGTCTCGGCCATCGGCAACGGCCAGCGCATACGCCAGTCGGACACGCGACCGCTGCGCTCGGCCACTTCGCCGGACGTCTATAACGCCGCGACCCTGGGCCTGGAGGTGGATTACGAAGTCGACCTTTGGGGTCGCGTGCGCGATACCGTCGCCGCCGGTACCAGCGACTCCGAGGCTGCCAGGGCCGACCTGGCCTCGGTGCGCCTGAGCTTGCAGGCGCAGTTGGCCGACAATTACATCCGTCTGCGTGGCATCGACTGGCAGAACCAGTTGCTCGAACAGACCCGCGACGCCTACGCCAAGGCCCTGGGCCTGACCGAAGGCTTGCACGGCGGCGGCATCGTCTCCGGCCTCGACGTGGCGCGGGCGCGCACCCAGCTGTCGACGGTCAAGTCGCAATTGAGCCAGAGCCAGGTGCAGCGCGCGCTGCTGGAACACGGGATCGCGGCCATGCTCGGCGAATCGGCATCGACCTACCGGATTGCGGTGAATGTCGCGCCGATCAGCTTGCCGAACGTGCCCACCGGTGTGCCTTCAACCTTGCTGCAACGTCGGCCTGATATCGCTGCCGCCGAGCGTCGTATCGCGGCGGCCAATGCGCGGATCGGCGTGGCCAAGGCCGCGTGGTTCCCGCAGATCACCCTGAGTGCCCAGGGGGGTTACCAGAGCGACGAGTTTGCGCGGCTGCTCAGTGCGCCCAACCTGTTCTGGGCCATCGGCCCGTCGCTGGTCGGTACACTGTTCGACGGCGGCGCGCGCCAGGCCCAGGTGGATATCGCCAAGGCCGCCACCGATGAAGCGGCGGCGAAGTATCGCGGTGTGGTGCTGGACGCGTTCGCGCAGGTGGAAGACAACCTGTCGCAGATCGCCGGTCTGGGCGATGCCCTGAACGATCAGCGCGACGCCGCAGCGGCCGCGCAATACGCCGAAGATCTGTCGACCTCGCGCTATCGCCAGGGCGCCGTGGCCTATCTGGATGTGGTCACCGCCCAAGTCGCGGCGCTGGATGCCAAGCGCAGCGTGCTGCAACTGCAAACCCGGCAACTGAGCGCCAACGTGGGCCTGATCAAGGCACTGGGCGGCGGATGGAACGTCGCCCGCCTGACCGCGTCGAACCCTATTGAAACCAAGGAGTAGTCACCATGACCGAGTACGTACCCCCGAAAGTCTGGACCTGGGACACCGAAAGCGGCGGCACCTTCGCCAGCATCAACCGGCCCATCGCCGGCGCCACCCATGACAAGGAACTGCCGGTCGGCAAGCACCCCTTGCAGTTGTATTCCCTGGCCACGCCCAATGGGCAAAAGGTCACCATCCTCCTGGAAGAGCTGCTGGCCCTGGGGCACAGCGGCGCCGAATACGACGCGTGGCTGATCAAGATCGGTGACGGCGACCAGTTCGGCAGCGGCTTCGTGTCGGTGAACCCCAACTCGAAGATCCCCGCCTTGCTGGACCGTAGCGGCGCCGCGCCGATCCGGGTGTTCGAGTCGGGCGCGATCCTGCAGTACCTGGCGGAAAAATTCGGCGCGTTCTTGCCCACCGAGCCGGCGGCCCGTGCGGAATGCCTGTCGTGGCTGTTCTGGCAGATGGGCAGCGCGCCGTACCTGGGCGGTGGCTTCGGGCATTTCTACGCCTATGCGCCGACCAAGATGGAGTACGCGATCAACCGCTTTGCCATGGAAACCAAGCGTCAGCTCGACGTGCTTGACCAGCGTCTGGCCATCAGCGAGTACATCGCCGGGGACGAATACACCATCGCCGACATCGCCATCTGGCCCTGGTACGGTGGCCTGGTGAAGGGACGTTTGTACGGGGAGTCGGCGGAGTTTCTGTCGGTGCACGAATACAAGCATGTGCTGCGCTGGGCGGACGCCATCGAAGCGCGGCCCGCGGTGCGGCGTGGACGTCGCGTCAACCGCGTGTCCGGCGAGCCCGCCGAACAACTGCGCGAGCGGCATGACGCGAGTGATCTGGACTGATCACCCGCGCGTGAAGAAGCCGGCTCTTCGGCTTCTGCTGTTCAATCTCAGAAATCAGTGCCTCGGGAAACCGCTTCCCAGGCGCTGATTTCTGCTTTCAGCGCGTCCAGTTTCGCCGTCACGTGGTCCACCGCATCGTTGCCCAGCAACAGGTGCGTCGGCGGTTCGGCGCTGGCCACGACCTGCATCATTGCCAGTGCGGCCTTTACCGGGTCGCCCGGCTGTTGCCCGCTGCGGGCCTGGCGCGCGGCGCGTATGGCGTCGAACGATTCGTCGTAGTCGGCGACGCTGCGCTTGGCACGCACCATGGAGCGTCCGGCCCAGTCGGTGCGGAAGGCCCCCGGCTCAATGGCGGTGACGTGGATGCCAAACGGCTTGAGTTCTTTGCCCAGGGTCTCGGAAATACCTTCCAGCGCAAACTTGCTGCCGTGGTACACGCCGAGGCCCGGGAAGGTGGTCAAGCCGCCCATCGACGTGATGTTGAGAATATGCCCGCGACGGCGCTCGCGCATGAACGGCAGCACCGCCTGTATCACCGCCACAGCGCCGAATACGTTCACTTCGAACTGCTGGCGCACGTCGTCCAGGTGCGACTCTTCCAGCACGCCTTCGAAGCCATAGCCGGCGTTATTGACCAGCACATCGATGGGGCCGACCTGCTTCTCGATTTCAGCGACCACCGCCGGCACGAACAGGCTGTCGGTGACGTCCAGCAGGCGCCCGAGGGAAAAGCCGGGTTTGAGCCGATCGAAGGCGTCGACGGCTTCGGGCGTGCGGGCGGTGCCGACGACACGCTCGCCGTCGGCCAGCAATGCCTCGGCCAGGGCCTTGCCGAAGCCGGAACTGATGCCGGTGACAAGCCAGGTTTTTTGCGGGTGGATGAGCAGGTCTGCGGGCATGGGAACCTCCTGTGATAGTGCCTGGAATCTTTCTCCTTTGATCCCGGGCGCACAATCGGGCCAGACCTGCTCAGGCTTTGAAGGCGGGCTTCACAATGCGAATTGAATGAACGGCTTGCCCTGTGCCGATCAGCCCAGCAACCCGGTGCTCACCGCCACGATCAGAAACACCCCCAGCAACGCGCGGTAGATCACGAACGGCCAGGTGGAGAAACGCTCCAGGAACTTCATCAGGCCCCAGATGGCAAAGAACGCCGAGACGCTGGCGACCACCAGGCCGAACAGCAAGTGGGGCCAGGCGTGTGCGGGCAGGTCGGCGTGCAGCAGCACCCACAGCTCTTTCAAACCGGCGAGGGCGATGGCCGGCAGGCCGAGCAGGAAGGAAAAACGTGCAGCTTCTTCGCGCTTGAAGTTGAGGAACAGCGCGGCAGTCAAGGTCGAGCCGGAGCGCGACACGCCGGGAATCAGCGCACCGATTTGCGCGATACCGACGATCAGTGCGTCACGCAGGCGCATTTCGCCCACCTCGCGGGTGTGCCGGGCACGCACTTCGGCCACGGCCAGCAGCACCGCCATCACCACACAGGAAATGCCGATCACCATCAGGCCGCGCAACGGCGAGTTGCATGCGTTCAGGGTCGACGACAACGCCAGGCCCGCGATCCCGATGGGCAGGGTCGCCAGCACGATGGCCACCGCCAGCTTGAACCACCGGTCGTTGTAGTCACCCCGGCGCACTGCACCGATGCTGCCGGTGGTGACCTGGTGCACGTCGCGCCAGAAGTAACTGACCACCGCCGCCAGCGCCGCCAGTTGCATGGCCGCGGAGAACGCCGAGCCCGGGTCTTGCCAGCCGAGCAGGGCAGGCACCACGCGCATATGGGCGGTGGATGACACGGGCAGCAGCTCGGTGATGCCCTGGATCACGCCCAGGATGAAGATTTGCAGGTAATCCAGGGAGGCAAAGCCCACATCCAGGCCTGCGGTACAGACGTTGGTCAAAATGCGTGTCCTTGAGAAAAAGGGGAGAGGTGGGCGAAGTTTATTCTAAATGTTTCAGGAATTTGCCCGAGGCAAGACAAATCCAACATCGGTTCAGCAAACAGAAAGGTTGGGCGATGTATTGGCCTGGGAAGGGGTTTTGTGAACAATGGCGCCCTGCGTTTTTTGACCGAGAGATTCATGCCTGCCATTCCCGATACCACCGTCGAACTGATCCAGACCGGCCCGGAACATGCCGAGTTGATCCGCAACCTCTATCAGTACTACGCCTACGAGTCGTCGGACTGGGAACAGGAAGATGTCGACGCCGATGGCCGTTTCTATATCCATGACGAACACCTGGCGCGTTACTGGCAAGACCCGCAGTGGAGCGCCAACCTGTTGCTGGTCGATGGCTACATCGCCGGATTCCTGCTGATAGAAGGCAGCGAGTTGCCGGGGATCGATGCACTGGAGCTGGCCGACCTGTTCATCCTCAAGCGCTATCGCCGCAAAGGCATTGGGCGTGCGGTCGCCAGCCAGGTGCTGTGCAGTGGCGAGGCCAATTGGCTGGTGCGGTTTTATGATCAGGATGAGGTGTCCCAGGCGTTCTGGCGCACGGTGCTCGACAACCTGCCGCGCCCGGTGCAGACGCTGGAACTGGACGATGACCCGCAACTGATGAACTACTTGATCACCCGTGCGGCGTTGCATTGACGGCCTGTAACAGGGTGGCGAGTTGCTCGCCACCCTGGCTGTTCATGGCTAAACGCTTCAGGCAATCGGAATCAACGGATCCGCTGCTGCCCATGCCACTTCGCGGTTGGCGGCCGGTGGGTAGATCCACACGGTATTGATTTCCGTCTTGCGCGTTTTACCTTCCTGCCGGGTCAGTTGGACCTGACGATCCCAGCCTTCGGTGTAGACCGCGCCCCAGCCGCCCAGGTCGAGGCAGGTCACGTATTTGGGTTGGCGGTAGGGGATCGGGTCCACGCCCAGGACTTGCGCGGCCACGTTGTTGCCTGCATAGCGGCCCAGCACGATGGCGTGCTGGCAGGTCATCAGGGCGTGGTTGCCCAGGTCGTCGGTGGCGGCATAGGCCACATCGCCCGTGGCGAAGATGTCCGATTGGCCAATGACTTGGAGGTTGGCATCCACGTGCAGGCGACCCAGGGCATCGCGTTCGCCCGGAATCTGCTCGGTCAGGGTGCTGGCCCGTACGCCCGTGGTCCAGATCACGGTCTTGGCTTCGATGTGCTGGCCATCGTCCAGCGTGACGCCGTTGTCATCCACGGCGACGACTGAGGCTTTCAAGCGCCAGCTGACCCCCAGTTCATCGCTGGCCTCGGCGATCAACTGGCTGATTTCAACGCCCATGGACATCCCGACTTTTTCACCGCGGTCGACGATGATCACATCGATATTCGCCTGTTCACCGAGGATGGCCCGCAGGCGCGCCGGCATTTCGGTCGCGGTTTCGATGCCGGTGAAGCCGCCGCCGGCCACCACCACGGTGTTGCGGCCTTTGCTGTCGGGCAGGTTGGCCAGGGACTTGAGGTGGTCTTCCAGGCGAATGGCTTCTTCGATCTGGTCCACATCGAAGGCGTATTGCGCCACGCCGGGAGTGTTGGACGTTGCCAGGCGGCTGCCGGTGGCCAGTACCAGTTTGTCGTAACCCAATACCTGTCGCGCGCCCGAGGCGTCGGTGTAGCTGACCTTTTTCTGCTGCACGTCGATGGTTTCAGCGGAGCCTTTGATGAAGTGCACGCCGACTGCATCGAACAGCTCGCCGACCGGCGCGGCCAGGCGGTGGGCATTCGGCTCATAAAAGCGCGGACGTACACGCAATTCGGCCTGAGGGGCCAGTACGGTCACGTCAACATCCTGGTGACCATGGGTGTCGAGCAGGCGGGTGGCGCTCAAGGCTGTCCACAAGCCACCGAAGCCTGCGCCGATGATCAGAATCTGCTGTTTCATGTTTAGCCCCTGAAGAGAGTCGCGGTTTGAATTTGAACGGCGACTATATTGATCGTAGTTTATACCGGCAAGCGTTTTTTTGTGTAGACCAAAGCGGGTTTGGTGGAGAGGCAGGATGCGTTTTGCCGGCTTTAATGCGCGAAATCCCGCGTTTTCAGGGGCTTTCAGCTGAAGAGAGCAGACAACGCGCGTTGCTCCCTCGCGTCCGTCACTGTTAGTATGTGCGACCAATTAAGTCGGAGATCGCGATGTCTCTTTACAGCGCGGGCGTTGAGTACGGTATTCACTGCCTGCTGTTTCTGGTGGGCGATGGTGGCGAGAGCCGTGAGGCCAGCGTGCGGGATCTGGCGGAACTGCAAGGCGTACCGCTGGACTATCTGGCGAAGATTTTCACCAAGCTGGCCAAGGCCAAACTGGTGGTGGCCACCGAAGGCGTGCGCGGCGGGTTCAAGCTGTCGCGGCCGTCCGATGAAATCAGCATCCTCGATATCGTCACGGCCATTGATGGTCGCAAGCTGATTTTCGAGTGCCGCGAGATTCGTGGCCGCTGTGCGCTGTTTGATGGTGCGCCACCGGCCTGGGCGCTCGACGGTCTTTGCTCGGTGCACGCGGCGATGATGACGGCACAAAAACGCATGGAAGAGGCGCTGGCCCAGCAAACCATCCTGGACCTGGCGCGAAAGGTCGGGCGCAAGTCGCCCACGGAGTTCCCGGCCCAGGTCGGTCGCTGGATCAATGAGCGTCGGGAAAAGAAGGTCGGCACGCCGGCCATCGAGCAGAGTATTCCGGTCACTCAGCTTTCGGACTAAACCCGCGCGGCCCCTAGGTTGAACAGCGCCTGCCGCATGGCCTGGGGCGGTTGGCCAAATGCACGCAAAAAGGCCTGCCGCAGACGCTCGCGGTCGCCGAAGCCGGTTTCGCGGGCCACCACTTCAACCGGGTGACGACTGGTTTCCATCATTGCCCGCGCCGCTTCCACCCGCAGCGCTTCGATGGCCTTGGCCGGGGTCTGTCCGGTTTCTTCGCGGAATACCCGGCTGAACTGGCGCGGGCTGAGCCGCGCGACGTCGGCCAGGGCTTCCACCGACAGGTCATGGGTCAGGTTCTCGCGGGCATAGGCCAGCGCCAGTTGCACCCGGTCTGACTTGGGGTCCAGTTCCAGCAGGGCCGACAGCTGCGATTGCTCGCTGCCCCGACGCTGGGCGATCACCAGTTTGCGCGCAATGCGTCGGGCCAGGTCGGTGCCCAGGTCGTTCTCCACCATGGCCAGCGCCAGGTCGACCCCGGCGCTCATGCCGGCACCGGTCCAGACCTGCCCGTCGACCACGAACAACTTGTCGTCTTCCAGCTGAATGTCCGGGTAGCGTTTGCGAAATGCCGGGGCGTGAATCCAGTGCGTGGTGGTGCGTTTGCCTGTCAGCAGACCGGCCTCGGCCAGCACGAAGATGCCCATGCACAACGACGCCACGCGGCGCGACTGTACGGACGCCGCCTTGACCAGTTCCGGCAGGCCCGCTTCCGGCAGGCGAAAGTCCAGATAGCCGCTGACGATCAGCGTGTCATAACCGGCCTGGCGGATCGGCGTGGTGTTCACCGAGAACCCCTGGGATGTCATCACCGCGCCGCCGCTTTCCGACACCAGATGAAACTCATAGGCCGGTTCGCCCCGCAGCAGGTTCGCGCATTCGAACACCGAACCCAGGCTGAGGCTCAGGGACTGGAAGTTCGGGTAAACCATCAGCGCAACGCTGTGCATTGTCGTTCTCCGGGAGACGCAGGAGAGGCGATTGTCGGCGTGTGCCGGGCAAACGGCAACGCCTTTGCGTCATGTCCGGAATCCTTGCGGATATGACATTGTGCAAGGTTTGAGCGACTCCTAACATTCCCTCAACGAACGAGACGACTGGTCTAATCGCGGGGGAGCCGACATGCACAACGAAACCAAAAGCGCACGACAGAGCATTCTGGATACCGCGCAGTCGATCGTCGGTCGCAAGGGGTTTTCGGCCGTGGGGCTCAACGAAATACTGCACACCGCCGAGGTGCCCAAGGGCTCGTTCTATCACTACTTCACGTCCAAGGACGCATTCGGCGTGGCCTTGCTCGATCACTACTTCGACCACTACGTGCAGGGCATGCAGCAACTGTTCGACCAGCCTGGCCTCACCCAGCACGCCAAGTTGATGCGCTACTGGGATTGCTGTATCGACAACCAGACCGGCTGCACTGACGCAGGCAAATGCCTGGCCGTCAAACTCGGCGCCGAGGTGTCAGACCTTTCAGAGCCCATGCGCCTGGCCCTGCAACGCGGCACGGCACGCACCATCGCCTTGCTCGCCGAGGCCTTGCAACGCGGCATCGACGACGGCTCCGTCAGCGTCACGCAACACCCCGAAAGCCTGGCCCGACGCCTGTATGCGTTGTGGTTGGGGACCAGCGTCATGGGCAAGATCACCCGTACATCCGCGCCTTTCGACGAGGCGCTGCAACTGACCCGACAGCTGTTGGGCCATCCGGCACACACCGACACTCACACCTATCGAGGCACTGGAAAATGAAAGTATTAATGGTACTGACCTCTCACGACCAGCTCGGCAATACCGGGCGCAAGACCGGCTTCTGGCTCGAAGAGTTTGCAGCTCCCTACTACGCGTTCAAGGACGCCGGCGCCGAGGTGGTGCTGGCCTCTCCGGCGGGCGGCCAGCCGCCACTGGACCCGGTGAGCGACCTGCCGGACTTCCAGACCGAACAGACCCGTCGCTTCGCTGCCGACCCGGCCGCCCAACAAGCGTTGGCGACCACCGTCAAGCTGGACACGGTTCGCGCCGCCGACTTCGACACAGTGTTCTATCCCGGCGGTCATGGGCCGCTGTGGGACCTGGCCGAGTCGCCGACCTCGATTGCCCTGATCGAGGCGTTCGAACGCGCCGGCAGGCCCATCGGTTTCGTCTGCCACGCACCGGGCGCGTTGCGTCACGTCAAGGCGGCCAACGGTCAACCGCTGATCAAGGGCCGTCGGGTCACCGGGTTCTCCAACTCGGAAGAGGCCGCCGTGGAATTGACCGATGTGGTGCCGTTCCTGATTGAAGATGAATTCAAGCAACTGGGCGGCCTTTATGAAAAGGGCGCCGACTGGCAGTCCTTCGTCCTCGAAGATGGCCAACTGGTCACCGGACAGAACCCCGCCAGCTCCAGTGATGTGGCCAAGGCCCTGCTGAAGCTCACCGCATAACTCCATAACCTCATAAAACGCAATGACGGCCTGGCGACGCTCTAAGCGTCGCCAAGGCTTCCGTTCGCCTTGAATTCGGAAAAACGCCCCATGACAACTACCCTGAACACCCCGCTGACACTGGGCCGCCATCGCCTGGCCAACCGCATTGTGCTGCCGCCCCTGACCCGCCAACGCAGCACCCAGCCCGGCGATATCGCCAGTGGCTTGATGGCCGAGTATTACCGCCAGCGTGCCGGCGCCGGGTTCATGGTCAGCGAAGGCACGCAAATCGAACCCCGTGGCCAGGGCTACGCGTGGACACCGGGTATCTACACCCAGGCGCAGATCGACGGCTGGCGCACCGTTACCGATGCAGTGCACGCCGAAGGCGGAGTGATCTTTGCCCAGCTGTGGCATGTCGGCCGTGTGTCACACCCTGGTTTGCAACCTGAAGGAGCCGCGCCGGTCGCGCCGTCGGCGATCCAGCCGCAGCAGGTCAAGGCCTTTATCCAGACTGCACCGGGCGCCGGTGAACTGGTGCAGCCGCCACAACCCCGTGCGCTGGAGACCGCCGAGGTCAAGGACTTGGTCGGGCTCTACGCCCAGGCCGCCCGCAATGCGTTGGCAGCGGGTTTTGACGGGGTGGAGATTCATTCGGCCAACGGTTACCTGGTCAACCAGTTCATCTCGGTGCAGGCCAACCGGCGCGAGGACGAATACGGCGGCTCGTTGCCCAACCGCCTGCGTTTTCTGCGCGAGATCGTCGAAGCGGTGAGCGCGGTGGTGGGCCCGGAACGCCTGGGCGTGCGTTTTTCGCCGCTGTTCAGCAGCACCGAGCAGGATCGGGTCTACCTCGGCCTGGTGGAAGATGACCCCCATCACACCTACCTCGAAGCGATCAAGCTGCTGGAAGCGGCGGGCATCGCCTATGTCTCCATCGCCGAAGCCGACTGGGACAACGCCCCCGATTTGCCCGCAACTTTCCGCCGGGCGGTGCGCGACGCGTTCAGTGGCCGGATCATCTACGCCGGCCGCTACACCGCCGAGCGCGGCGCACAATTGCTGGACGCAGGGCTGGCGGACCTGATCGCGTTTGGCCGGCCCTTCATCGCCAACCCGGACCTGCCGCAGCGGCTGTTCAAGGGCTGGCCATTGAACCCGCTGCGAGCCGAGGGCATGTATGGCGGGGCAGAGGCGGGATACACCGATTACCCTGCCTACGCGCAATGACCAGGGGTTGAACCCCGCTCGCTACATCCGCGTGCTTGCGGGCGGCGGTACTCAGGCCACCCGCAGCACAATCTTGCCGATATGCTCACCACCTTCCATCCGGCCATGGGCCTGGTCGGCCTCGGTGTAATCAAACACTTGGTCGATCATTGGCAGGCAGCGCCCGGCTGACAGCAGGGGCCAGACGCGCTCGCGCAGTTGCTCGGCAATCGCGGCTTTCTCCTCCCGGGTACGCGCCCGCAACAACGAGCCGGTGACAATCGCGCGCTTGCCCAGGATGGTCAGCAGGTCGACGTCATTGGCCTTGGCCCCGCCGAGAAACCCCAGCATCACCAGGCGGCCGTCCATGGCCAGGGCCTTGAGGTTGTTGTTGAGGTACGAGCCGCCCATGATGTCGAGGATCACATTCACGCCCTGGCC
The DNA here is from genome assembly GCF_054071875.1 of Pseudomonas sp. SDO524_S393. NCBI lineage: Bacteria > Pseudomonadati > Pseudomonadota > Gammaproteobacteria > Pseudomonadales > Pseudomonadaceae > Pseudomonas > Pseudomonas sp. SDO524_S393. The sequence continues at coordinate 70,750 of NZ_JBSVVZ010000026.1, forward strand.
ACCGGTTTTCTCGGCGATCACCTCGGCGAAATCCTGCTCGCGGTAGTTGATCGCTTCGGCGCCCAGGGCGCGGATGGCGGCGCATTTCTCCTCACTGCCGGCGGTGGCAAAGGCCTCGATGCCAAACGCGCGGCACAGCATCAGCGCCGTCGTGCCGATGCCACTGGTACCGCCATGGATCAGCACCCGCTGGCCCTTGTGCGCACCGCCGATGCCGAACAGGTTGGCCCACACGGTAAAGAACGTTTCCGGGATCGCCGCCGCTTGAATCCAGTCCATGCCGTCAGGCACCGGCAAGGCCTGGCTGGCGGGCACCACGCAGTACTGCGCGTAGCCGCCGCCATTGGTCAGTGCGGTGATCCTGTCACCCAGCGAGCAGTCGCTCACGCCATCACCCAATCCCACCACTTCACCCGCCACTTCCAGGCCGGGGATCGGGCTCATTCCGGGTTTCATCGGGTACTTGCCCGCCCGCTGCAGGGCGTCGGGGCGGTTGACCCCGGCGGCGTGCACGCGAATCAGGATCTCGCCGGGCCCCGCGACCGGCAGGGCTACCCGGCGCGGTTGCAACACTTCGGGGCCACCGGGCGTGGTGATTTCAATCAGGGTCATTTCAGTAGGCAGGTTCATGGCAAATACCTTTTTCAGTCGGTTCGGTTATGCAGCAGGGCAAGTCGATTGGGCATGCGGGGCAGGGCGCAGGTTCAATAAGCCTGCCAGGGGCACCGAGCCTGGGGCGAAGGTGCCGATGATGACGGCCACTACGGCCAGCTCATGTAGCGGGAAGACGGGATGGGCATGATGGCGATCCTGAGGAATTTTCTCTGGTGCCCAGCTTATCGGAGTTTTGTGATGCAATAATGCTGCGATTTATCGTCATATGGATGCATTTTTGCATCACGAGAGGTGCGCATGAATTGGGATGATGCACGGGTGTTTCTGGCGGTGTGTCGCGAATCGACGTTGCGTGGCGCCGCGCGGGTGCTGGGGGTCGATCAGGCGACCGTTGGCCGGCGTATCAACGCCCTGGAAAAGTCCCTGGGCGCCACGTTGTTTCTGCGTACCTCCGAAGGTTACGCGCTCACCGCCGTGGGCGAAGCCGCGTTGCTTTCGGTGGAAAAAATGGAGCGTTCGGCCCTGGACCTGGAGCGCCAGGTACAAGGCCTGGACGACCGCCTGACCGGCACCGTACGGGTCAGCACCACCGACTCGATGGCCATCGACTTCCTGATCCCGGCCATCGCCAACCTGCACCACAAGCACCCGGATGTGCGCGTGCAACTGGACGCCTCGACGCAAATCCTCAGCCTGGCCAAGCGCGAAGCCGACATCGCCGTGCGCAATACCCGGCCAGACAACCCGGACCTGATCGCCCGGCGTATCGCCCGTTGGCCGGTGGGGCTGTTTGCCGCGCAAGGCTACCTCGACCGTCACGGGGCGCCGGAGCCGGGCAGCCTTTTCGAAGGGCACGACCTGGTGGTCTATCAACCCTATCTGCAACAACACAAGGACTTGTCGCTGGCCTGCGAGCCCATTGGCCGTGGGCGCATCGTGGCCACCTTGAGTTCCAGCTTGCTGGTGCGCCGCTCCATCGCCGCCGGCATCGGCATCGGTGAAATCCCGGTACACAGCGGCGAGCTGGATGGCTTGGTGCGTTTGTGGCCGGAGCGTACCCGGCCACTGCCCTACGAGGTCTGGCTGGTGACCCATGCCGACTTGCGCCATACCGCGCGGGTACGGGTGGTGATCGATGAGATCGTCGCGGCGTTTGCCGGCACGGGGGAGTGAGGATCAGCGCTGGAGAAATGCCAGCAGATCCTCGTTCAGTGCCTGCGCGTGGGTGGCGGCGAAGCCGTGTGGCGCATCCTTGTAGACCTTCAGTTCAGCGCCCTTGATCAGCTCGGCGGCCACCTTGCCGGTGGTTTCGAACGGCACGATCTGGTCGGCATCGCCGTGGATCACCAGGGTCGGCACGTCGATCTTCGCCATGTCCGGGCGGAAGTCGGTCTCCGAGAACGCAGTGACGCAGTCCACCGTCGACTTGAGGGACGCCTGCAGAGCGATTTGCAGGGTCTGGGTCTGCACGCCGGCGGACACCACCTGGCCCTTGTTGATGCCGTAGAACGGCGCGTTGAAATCGCTGATGAACTGCGCGCGATCCTTCAACAGCTCGGCCTTGAAACCAGCGAACACATCGAGCGGCACGCCCTGGGGGTAATCATCTTTCTGGCCGAAGATCGGCGTGACTGCGCCGAGCAATACCAGGCCGGCGACCCGTGCGCTGCCGTGGCGGCCGATGTAGCGGGCCACGTCGCCGCCGCCCATGGAGAAGCCCACCAGGGTCACGTCCTTGAGGTCCAGGTGTTCGATCAGTTGGGCGATGTCGTCGGCGAAGGTGTCGTAGTCGTTGCCGGTCCAGGGCTGGTCCGAGCGGCCAAAGCCACGGCGGTCGAAGGCGATGGTGCGGTAGCCGCGGCTGCTCAGGTATTCCATCTGGTATTCCCACATGTCGGCATCCAGTGGCCAGCCATGGCTGAACAGCACGGGCTTGCCGCTGCCCCAGTCCTTGAAATAGATCCGGGTACCGTCTTTGGCAACGAAAGTGCTCATGAACATCTCCTTGAAAGTGGGCAAAAAAGTCTGGGCGTCACTATTGCGCCAAACCCGGCACCGGGCTTGTACGGGTGTGCTCGGTTGATGGGGCACGAGGCGCCGACCGCGTGACGACGGTAGGCGCCCATCGGGGAAATTTCAAGGCAGGCAATGGGGCGATCATGCCGACAGGTGCTCATACAAAATCGTCGCACCCACCAGCATCAGCACTACGCCGCCGACCATTTCGGCGCGCTTGCCTACCACCGTGCCGAGCACGCGGCCGAGCATCATGCCGAGGGTGACCATGGTCATGGTCGCCAGGCCGATGGCGGCGGCGGCCACCAGGATATTCACGTCGACGAATGCCAGGCCCACGCCCACCGCGAGGGCGTCGATGCTGGTGGCGAAGGCCGTGACGGCCAGGATCAGGAAGGAATGCCGGGTCGGCGGTTCGGCTTCTTCGTCATCGGTCTTGAAGCCGTTGTAGATCATGTGCAGGCCGAGCCCCACCAGCAGGGTGAAGGCGATCCGGTGGTCCCAATGCTCTACCCAGCGGGTGGCGGCATGGCCGATAGCCCAGCCGATCATCGGCGTGATGGCTTCGATCACGCCGAAGATCAGACCGGCGCGCAAGGCTTCGGCAAGGCGTGGTTTGTGAAGGCTGGAGCCTTTGCCGATGGCGGCCGCGAAGGCATCCGTGGACATGGCAAGGGCGAGCAGGATCAGAGAAATGGGGTTCACGGCAAGGTTTCCAGTCGGGCTGCATGAGTCAACGACACACCCACACGCCCGACTTCAGGCATGGATATGTCGCTGGTCTCACCAACCACAACGGTGTTCGCACCACGGCAGGTTGCCGAATATGTTGATACGAACGCTTCTGAGCGGGTCAGAAGCCGGTTACTCCCCAACGAAGGTGGCGATCATAGACGCCATGAGATGAAAAATCCGTCAAAAGCCTCAAGGCCGCTGTGGCTTGACCGCATTGCCGAAGGTATTGCCCATGCGAATGCTGGTCGCCGCCGGCGTGGACAGGCCGACGCTGTTGGGCGGGCGTTTTTCCACAGGGATTTGTCGGGCTTCGCGGTTTTTTTGCGCAGCTTTGGTCGCTTCCGGGCTGCTGCCCATCTGTTGGCTCAGGCAACCATAGTCGGGCGCCTTGTAACCGTCCACGGTGACTTCGGCACAGCCGCTGGCCGTGCTTTCGGCGTGGGCGAACAAGGGCAGGGCAGTGCACAGCAACAGGCTGGCAAGGGTCGGGAACCGCATCATCGAGGCCTCCTGGCAGGCCCTGGGAAGTGGGCCGGTAAGGCTGGAAAGTGTAGTGCAGCGGGCATGTCGACAGCGTGATCTTTTTTTTGCCATCACCGTAACATCAGGTTCATAAACTGGCCTCAGGATGACGGTTTTCTAGGACGCGTCGGCCGTGCAGCGATGCAGAGCAGGGGATAAGAAAGGCGCCTGGAGGCATGTCGCATGTGCCCTGGTCTTGCTGTTGCTGCTGGTCGGCGGTCGCGTCGCGCAGGCAGAGACTGACCTGATGCTGGACCTGCCCGCCCAGGACCTGGAGCACGCCCTGCAAGCCTACAGCCGTGCCACCGGCATGGCGGTGCTGGTGGACCGCGAGCTCACACGCGGACGGCGATCCATCGGGGTGCACGGGCGCTTCACGGCGCAAGAGGCCTTGGCGATGTTGCTGACAGGGAGTGGCCTGATGGCCCGTTATGCGCGCAGCGATGCGTTCACCTTGCAAGTGCCTGACGTCAGCCGGTCGGCGCCGACACGAGGGGCGACGGCACGGATCAACAACAGCTACGCCACGGCCTTGCAGCACGCCGTCGAGACCAGCCTGTGCGGTTCGCCACTGACCCGCCCCGGCAGTTTTCGCGCGCTGGTGCAGGTGTGGGTCAACCGTGATGGCGTGATCGAACACAGCCGGCTGGTCAGTTCCACCGGTGACGAACAACGCGATGAAGCATTGGTCCGCAGGCTGAGGGCTGCACGGGTCGAACGCCCGGCTCCCAGTTCGCTGCGCCAGCCGGTGACTTTACTTTTGATGCCTGACACAACAGGAATGCGCATGGAATGCACAGCAGGGAACGGAGGCTCGGACGGATGAAAGAGACCGGGCACAGTACGATGGTCAGTCTGTTCCTGGCGTCGTACCAGGACTTCAAGGTGCGGCTGCGCAAGCGCCTGGGCTCGGAGGACCTGGCCAACGATGTCCTGCATGAAACCTACCTGCGGGTCGACCGCATGGAAATGCCGCCGAACCTGGCACAACCCAATGCCTACCTGTATCGCATGGCCTTGAACATTGCCGCCGACCGCCGCCAGGCCGATGCGCGCTTGCTCACCGGCAGCGAAGTCGAAGAGCTGCTGCAAAGCGCCGACGAAGCCCAGGACCCGTCGCGGGTGGTGAGCGGCCAGAAAGAAATCCAGTCCCTGGTCAAGGCCCTCTACGAGCTGCCGGCGCGTCGGCGCAAGATCCTGATCGCCGCGCGCCTGGAAGAAGCGCCACACCTGGAAATTTCCCAGCGTTTCGGCATCTCCACGCGCATGGTCGAGAAGGAAATCAAGGCCGCCCTGGGGCACTGTGCCAAGCGTCTGGAAAGAAAAGTGATTCAGCGGTTCGGTCCCGGGGCCGGAAAACCGTCTTAGTGTCGAGTCCCTGATAAATCCGTGAGTATGTGCGCGCTTGAATATCTTTAGCTTCCCCTCCACCCGGGACACCACCAACGGCCCCCTGCACGACGAAGCCCGCGACTGGCTGCTGTTGCTGACTTCGGGCCGTGCCACCGTGGCCGACGCCAACGCCCTGCGTGCCTGGTGTGCCCAGAGCCCGGCGCATGCCCAGGCGTTCGAGCAGGCCAAGGTGTTGTGGCAGCAACTGGGGCCGGCGGTCGAGCAACTGTCGGCGCCGCGCCGGTTTGGCCGGCGCGCCTTCCTGGGCGCGGCTATTGCTGCCTCGGCGGCGGTGGTCATGGTGCGCGTCGGCGTGCCTGGCGGCTTCGCCGGGTTGACGGCGGACTACCGCACCGAGGTCGGCGAGCAGCGCCAAGTGCTGCTGGCGGACGGCGTGAGCCTGGAACTCAATACCCAGACCCGGATCAGCCGGGTCGGCGAAGGGATCACGTTGCTCGAAGGCGAAGTGGAAGTCGTCACCCGCACGGCGCAAGCGCTGAAAGTCCAGGCCGGCGCGGGCTGGGTCAGCGCAGCGCACGCCCGCTTCAATGTGCGCAACACGGACCACCAGGTGTGCGTGACCTGTATCGAAGGTTCATTGTCGGTCGAGGTGGCCGGGCGCGCCGTGCGCCTCGATAGCGGACGGCAACTCACCTATGGCGCTGCCGGTGTGGGTGAGCCGGTGGGCGTGGATACCCAGGCCGTGGTGGCCTGGCGCGAGCAGGTGCTGGTGTTCGACAACGCCACGTTGGCGACGGTGGTCGATGAGATCAACCGCTACCGGCCAGGCATGCTGGTGTTGCTGAACAAAGCGTTGGGGCAGCGACGGGTGCAGGCGCGGTTCAACCTGCAACAGTTGGCGGGCGTCGCGTTGTTGATTCGCGATGCCTACGGTGCCAAGTGCACCGAGTTGCCGGGCGGCGTGGTGCTGCTGAGCTAGCCATGCCCGCCTAGCGTAACGGCCCGAGCACCTGGCGATAGCGTTCAATTCCCTGCGGCGTCTGCCGCACCAGGCTGACCTCCAACCCTTCGGGGTCTTCCCGTCGGTTGCCGCTCAACTGTCGCCAGCCTTTGCCCGCTTCCCACACCCGCACCTGAAGATCGCTGACCCCCGTCAGTACCTCCACGCCGTCTTTGGCTGCCGGCAACGGAAACCGGTCCCGTGCAGGGGCGACGGCGCGGTAAAGACTGTCGCCCTTGAGCCACCAGCGCACCCGTTGCAGCCCGTCGCCGGCCAGTGGCGCGCTGCGAATCACATCGAGCCGAAAGCCTTTGGTGTCGGAACTGCGCACGGTCACGGCGGCCAGCCCATCGGTCTTGGCCACTTCATCCGGGGCCGGTGGCGGGGCCATCAGTTCGACGCTGGCCCGCAGGCTGACATCGCGCTGCAACTGGTTCAGCGCGCGCAGCAATACTTCGGTCTGCTCGGCGCTGGCCTGCAAGTGCTGGTCGGCGCGGGTCACGCTGTCGAGGCCGCGCCAGGCGATCAGGCTGACCACCGCCATCAACAGGATCGCGATCATCACTTCGATCAGGGTGAAGCCTTTCTGGGACCTGCTCATGGCTGGCTCACCACGCGCATCAGGCCGGCGTTGTCCCGTTGCAGACTGAGGCGGTGCTGCCCATCCGACAGCTCCACCCGCAGTGGCGGGCTGATCCATTCGGCATTGAGCACCAGGGTTTGCCGAGGCTCGATCCGCACCTGCACCGCCGGGCTTTCCCAGCGGCGCGGGCGCAATTGGGCATCGTCCTGGAAGGCTTCCATACCCTGGCCACCGTCGCGCGGGCGGTTGAAGCGAAACCCCTTGGCATCGGCGTGCCAAGTGATCGGGCGGCCGTCCGCACGCGCTTCGGCCTGGGCCACTTGCAGCAGTTGGCCGAGGCGTTCGGCGTCCTTGCGCAACAGGTGCAGCGGGTCGGGCTTGATGGTCAGGCTGATGGCTGCACTGGCAATGCCGATGATCACCAGCACCACCATCAACTCGATCAGGGTGAAGCCTTGCTGTTTCATCGCGGGCTACCTGGAGAACTGGGGAGTGTGTGAAATAAAAGCGTGCGAATTGACCTGTAGGCTGGTGCGACGGACAAACAGGAGGTCCCGACCATGGCATTCGCCCCTCGTTTTACCCTGGCCCACGGCGTGCAGGCGCTGGGGCTGCTGGCGGCAGTGGCCGGCGTGGCGGTGTGGACGCCGCTGCTGCTGACGTCCGCCGAATCCCATACGCCCCAGGCCACCCCGCAGGCACTGGCAGCGCGCAGTGACAACCCGGCGTTGCAGTGGTTTTCCACGGTGCCCACCGCGTTGCAGGTCAAGGTCACGGGGGTGCTGGCGGGCGCGCGGGGCGCGGTGGCCATCCTCAGCCTCAATGACGGTGCGCCACGCAGCTTCCAGGTGGGCGAGCGCTTGAGCCCGGGCGTGCGTTTGACCGCCATCGAAGGCGATGGGGTGCAGATCGAGCGTGGCGGCGAAACGCTGCGCGTCAACCTCGACAAATTGCCGGACGGGCCTGCCTTGCCGCGACTCACTCGGCCATGACCTGGGTGTCCAGGCGGGCCAGGGGCGGCGCCTCGCGGCTGGCGTCCAGCACCTGCACCGTGACCTGAAACAGGTGCCCCTCGGCGCTGATGGTTTGCTCGCAACGCAGTTTCAGGCGGCCCTGGTCGCAGTCGAACATCTTTCTGCCGCTGCGCAGGTGGCCTTCCAGACGCAGCTCCGCCAGGCGGCTGTGTGCCGCCAGCAACGCGATGGATTTGTCGCGCAACAACCCATTGCTCTGGGTCATCAACCCGGCCACGCGCACGGCGGCGGCCATGGCCACGGCGATGATCGCCAGCGCCACCAGCACTTCAATCAGGGTGAAACCTTGCGCGTTGCGACGGCCGGCCATGGCGCTCTCGAAGCTCGGAAACAGGCCCGCAGACTAGCGCCCGCAGTTGACTGATTGGCGACCGAAACACCCGAGGATTTTCAATACGACTGACATATGTTCTTGCAACACTGCGCCACGAAATGCACTCAAGCCAAGGAATGTCGAGATGGATATCGCGCCCCTAACGTCCCGGTTGCCAGGCCCTCGCGGCCAGCGCGGTTTCACCCTGATCGAGATCATGGTAGTGGTGGTGATCCTCGGGATCCTGGCCGCGATGGTGGTGCCCAAGGTGCTCGATCGTCCGGACCAGGCGCGGGCCACGGCGGCGAAGCAGGACATCGGCGGCTTGATGCAAGCCCTCAAGCTGTACCGCCTCGACCATGGCAGTTACCCGAGCATGAACCAGGGCCTCAAGGTGCTGGTCGAGCGCCCGGCGGACGCGAAGAACAGCAACTGGCGCGCCTACCTCGACCGTTTGCCCAACGACCCCTGGGGCCATCCCTATCACTACCTCAACCCGGGCGCGAACGGTGAGGTCGACGTGTTCTCCCTCGGGGCCGACGGCCAACCGGACGGTGATGGCGTCAATGCCGATATCGGCTCCTGGCAGTTGTAAGGCGCGCCATGAAACGGTATTCGCCCGGCGTGGCGAAGCAGCGCGGCATGGCGATCATCAGCGCGCTGTTGATCGCCGCCGTGGTGGCGGTGATGGCGGGCGCCATGCTCACCCGCCAGAGCCTCTTCACCCGGGGCCTTGAGGCCGAGCTGTCGCGGGTGCAGGGCCAATGGGTGTTGCAGGGCGGCCTCGAGCGCAGCCGGCAGATCCTCTGGGAGGCGCGTCAACATGAGGTACTCACGCGCCTCGACCAGCCCTGGGCCCGTGCCCAGTCCGGCGCGTTCGATGCGCGGATCGTCGACGAGCAAGGCAAGTTCAACCTGCGCAACCTGGTCAACCGTCAGCAACTGGACAACGAGCAATTGCAACGTTTCGAGCGGCTGTGCCGGCTGATCGGCGTCGCTCCGGCGCTGAGCCGACGCATCAGCCAACGGGTGATTGCCTCTTACGACCGGCTCGACGCGCCTGCGCGCTACCCGGTGCTGCGCAGCGTGGAGGATCTGAGCGGCCTCGAGGGGCTCGATCCGCAGTTGCTGCATCGCTTGCAGGGTTACTTCAGCGTCCTGCCCGGCATGACCTGGGTCAACGGCAACACCGCCAGCGCTGAAGTGCTCAGCGCCGTGGTGCCGCAGCTCAGCCTGTCCCAGGCCCAAGGGTTGGTGGCCGAGCGTGACAGCGGACACTGGTTCATCAACCGGGGGGATTTCGTCAACCGTCTGCACTTGCCCCAGGTAGCGGTGGACTCGGTACACGTGGGCATTACCAGCGAGTGGTTTCGCGTGCAGGGCCAGGCCCGACGCGAACAGCGGCGCGTGACCCTCGACGCGTTGCTGCATCGCCCTGAAGACCGCCAGCCCCGCGTGATCTGGTCGCGGGTGGGCGTATGAAACGCTTGCGCATCGGCTTGCCGCCGCTCGAACAACTGACCGCCGACAGCCACGTCAGCTACGCCTGGCTGGAGCGCGGCGCGGTGGTCGAAGAGGGGCGCGCGAGCCTGTCGCAGGTGTGCAGGCCCTCGCTGGCTGTGGAGTGTTTTCTGCACCCGCGCGACAGCCTGCTCACGCGCCTGGAACTGCCGCCGCTGCCGGCCGCGAAAACCTCGGCGGCGGTGGCCTGCGCCGCCCAGGCATTGATCCTCGGCCCGCTGGAGCAGATGCACGTGGCCCATGGCCCGCGCGAAAGCGATGGCGGGGTGGCGGTCGCCTGGGTGCCCAGGGCCGGGCTGGAGCGGCTGGCGCAATTGCCAATCAAACTGCGCGGCCTGTATCCCGCGCCGTATGCCTTGCCGGTGGGCGCGAGCACTCTGGAAGACGGGTTCTGGCTGACGCGCGACAGCCTGCAACAAGGCACTGTGCACCCATTGGGCGTGCCAGCTCTGGACACCCCGCAGGTCGAAGCCGCGCAGCGCTGGAGTGGCGTGGTGCCCGCCTGGAGCTTGCACGGGCGTCTGCCTCAACCAGCCAGAGCCGGTTGGGGGCGTGCGCTGGCCTGTGTGGCGCTGGCGGTAGCGGTCTGGTCCCTGGGACTGAACCTTTACGCCGCCCGGCAAGTGGACGAGGGACAGCGGCTCAAGGCGCTGATGAGCCAGCAAGTACGGCAGGCCTTCCCGGAACTGCCGGTGGTCCTCAATCCGTTGCAGCAGGCCCGTCAGCAACTGGCGGCGCGGCAGAGCGGGGTGGCGGGAGATCCCGGCCAGCGCTTCATCAGCCTGTTGCAACTGGCGGGCAGCAACCTGCCGTTCATGGTCGGCAGTGTCGACCACCTGACCTTCGAACAGGGTCGTCTGCATCTGGCGTTGCTGGCCGACAGCCGCAACCCTGCCGTCGAAGGTGAATGGCAGGCTGCTCTGGCCCAGGCCGGGTTTATCGCCACGCGCGAAGACCACGGCTGGTCCATCGGCCCGGCGCAGGCCACGGATACCCCGGAGGCCGTCGATGAATAAGTGGCAACGGGCACGCAGCCAGGCCCGGCTGCTCTGGGCTGGCCTGGCCCTGCGTGAACAACGCATGGTGATGGGGGCGGGTCTGGTGCTGGCGGGCCTGTTGACCTGGCTGGTGCTGGTCCAGCCCGCCTTGAAAAAGATCGATTACTGGCAAGCCGAGACGCCCCGGTTGCGCTCCCAGGCCGAAGCTTTGCTGGTGTTATTGCAGGACGTGGCCGCGCCGCGCCAGGCGGATGAACGCGCGCTGCGCCAGGCCCTCGACGGTGCCGGTCTGCAAGGGCATTACCAGTTGCAGGCGCAGGCCTCCGGCGGCTGGCGACTGACGTTCGACAAGGCCCCCGCCGATGCGGTGGTGGGCTGGCTGTTGGGAACCCCCCGTTCGTTTTCCCTGGAGGTGTCCGAAGCACGTTTGCAGCGTGCCGTGGATGCCGTTGATAACTCGGCCGGCACCGTGTCCGGGACCGTTCGCATGGATCAGGCGCCTGGCGCTAAGGAAGCTTCATGAAGTGGTCAGTTCCCCCTTTTCGCAAGGTCGCGCCGCTGCTGATGCTGGCCCTGAGTGCGTGCAGCACCCAGGAGGCCCACAAGCCGCTGCTGGTGGACAGCGAGCTCGGCCAGCCATTGGCCGACACCCGCCGCGGCGGCGACACGCTGCTTGACCGTCAACGCGCGCCCGCGCCTGCGCCGCCCGTACAACACCGGGTCACCAGCAGCGCCCGCAGCCAGGCCCCGGCGCCGGTCAAGGCGCGCAACCCGCTGGGCGACCAGCCGGTGCAACTCAATTTCGTCGATGCGGACATCCAGGCGGTGGTGCGCGCATTGTCCCGCGCCACCGGCCAACAGTTCCTGGTGGACCCGCGGGTGAAGGGCAACCTGACCCTGGTCAGCGAAGGCCAGGTGCCGGCGCACCAGGCCTACGACATGCTGCTGGCGGCGCTGCGCATGCAAGGCTTCAGCGTGGTGGACGTGGGCGGCGTGGCCCAGGTGGTGCCCGAGGCCGATGCCAAGTTGCTCGGTGGCCCGATCAACAGCCCCGGCAGCAGTGGCATGCAGACCCGCACCTTTCGCCTGCAATATGAAAACGCGGTGAACCTGATCCCGGTGCTGCGCCCCATCGTCTCACCGAACAACCCGATCAATGCCTACCCGGGCAACAACAGCATCGTCATAACCGACTACGCGGAAAACCTCGCGCGGGTCGCGCAGATCATCGGCGGCATCGACACCCCCAGCGCCATCGACACCGATGTGGTGAAGGTGCAGAACGGCATCGCCGTGGACATCGCCGCAATGGTTGCCGAGCTGCTGGAAACCCAGGGCGCCGACCAGACCCAGAAGATCAACGTGGTCGGCGACCCGCGTTCCAACTCGATCATCATTCGCTCCGGCAGTCCCGAACGCACGGAACTGGCGCGCAACCTGATCTACAAACTCGACAACGCCCAGAGCAACCCCAGCAACATGCACGTGGTGTACCTGCGCAACGCCCAGGCGGGCAAGCTGGCCCAGTCGCTGCGCGGCTTGCTCACCGGCGAAAGCGAGTCCGGCACCAGCGACGATGCGCGGGGCAAGCTCAGCAGCATGGGCGGCAACGGCCAGAATCTCCAGGGCAGCAGCACACCCCAAAACAGCAGCGGCACACCCACCGGCGGCGGCGTGCAGCCGGGGTATTCAGGGTATGGCCAGTCGGGCAGCCCGGCGACCGGCAACGCCAGCACCACCAGCGACCAGAACACCGCGTTCAGCGCCGGCGGGGTCACTATCCAGGCCGACGCCACCACCAACACCTTGCTGATCTCCGCACCGGACCCGCTGTACCGCAACCTGCGGGAAGTGATCGACCTGCTTGACCAGCGCCGTGCCCAGGTGGTGATCGAAAGCCTGATCGTGGAAGTGGGCGAAGACGACGCCAGCGAGTTCGGTGTGCAATGGCAGACCGGCAACCTGGCAGGCAAGGGCGTCTTCGGTGGCGCCAACCTGGGCGGCAGCGGTGTGAATGCCACGCCCACCAGCAAGACCAGCATCGATGTATTGCCGGCCGGGCTGAACGTCGGCGTGGTCAAGGGCACGGTGGATATCCCGGGCATCGGCAAGGTCCTCGACCTCAAGGTGCTGGCCCGCGCATTGAAGAGCAAGGGCGGCACCAACGTGCTGTCCACGCCCAACCTGCTGACGCTGGACAACGAAGCGGCGAGTATTTTCGTGGGCCAGACCATTCCGTTCGTCACCGGCAGTTATGTGACCGGTGGCGGCGGCAACAGCAACAACCCGTTCCAGACGGTGCAGCGTGAAGAAGTGGGGCTCAAGCTGAACGTCCGCCCGCAGATTTCCGAAGGCGGCACGGTGAAGCTGGATATCTACCAGGAAGTCAGCAGCGTGGACGCACGGGCGTCGGTGGAGGCGGGGACGGTCACCAACAAACGGGCGATCGACACCAGCATCCTGCTCGATGACGGGCAGATCATGGTGCTGGGCGGGTTGCTGCAGGACGGCTACAGCCAGAGCAATGACGCGGTGCCATGGCTGTCGGAGATCCCGGGCTTGGGGGCGTTGTTTCGCAATGAACGGCGCAGCGTGAACAAGACCAACCTGATGGTGTTTTTGCGGCCTTACATCATTCGGGACAGTGGGGCGGGGCGCAGTATTACGTTGAACCGGTATGAATTCATGCGGCGCTCGCAGGCGGGGTTGCAGCCGGAACACAGCTGGGCGTTGCCGGATGTGCAGGCGCCGCAGTTGCCTTCGGTGGAGAAGGCGATTCCGGGGAGTGGGCCGAGGGCGGTGATTCGGGCGGTGCCGGTTCGTGATTGATTTTGATCGAGTACATATCCGTTGCTGCGGTAACGGCCACTTAGGGTTCCGCTCTTACAGCGGCTCACTTTTGAAAAGCCGGAAGCCGGCCCAGTCAAAAGTAACCAAAACGCTCTTGCCCCACCACTCGGCACCTCGCCGTGGCTCGGTGTGCCCGAACGCAGGCTTGAATCCGTGGGCCGCCGCCACGCGCCATCCCTGGCGCGGGGCGGCTAACCCGGCGTCCTGCCGGGTTACCCACGGATTCAAACCTGCGTTCGGCCAGCGTGGTTTGACGGGGCGCTCAAGATCAAAATCAAAAGCGCGGCGGCCTGGAAGCCGGTCTCCGTCCAAATGTGGGAGCGGGCTTGCTCGCGAAGGCGGCGTGTCAGCTATTACATCT